>NZ_JBEOZN010000071.1:0-50002 GCF_040298085.1 Streptosporangium sp. NPDC001681
ATACCGATCTGGCGGACGCCGAAGCCGTACAGGATGTCCAGGCGATCGAGCTCGTTCTCGATCATCGTCGCCGCTTCCAGCCCGGCCACCAGCGCGAGCTGCCCGCCCGCCTTGGCCTTCTCGATCTCCGCGACCGTGCGGGCCAGGACGACGAAGTCCTGCTTGGCGAGGTCGGCGAAGCGTAGGCCGAGGTCGTAGATGACGTCGTCCCACTTCCAGCCGTGCTCGCTGGTGACGCAGTTGGTGCCGTTCATGAAGTTGTCGAAGAGCGCGGTCATGCCCGAACGCGACAGGCCCTCGTACCCGAGCACGTTGCGCCCTGTCCGGTTGTAGTCGCGCAGTTGCGTGACGTCCGCGGTCAGGACCTTGGGGTGCTCGTGCAGCGAGATGGCAATGTGCTCGGTCAGGAGGCGGCTGACTCGCACGGACTGCTCAGCCGACAGGCCCAGGTCGTACGCGGGAACACGGTCGAGTTCGGGGGCGAGGTCGAAGACCTTGAAGTCGGTATGTGGCTCCAGATAGTCGAACGACCGGTATCCCCGATAGCGATGGTTGGGGGGCTGCATGGGAGCACCTCCGAAAGGTTTGACCTTAAACGTCTGAGGTGCAACCTTCCATAGGAGACCTCTGGGCTACAAGAAGCCGGATGTGACATTCGGGTTACGGCGGTCAGGTGTACGGCGCGGGTCCCGGGGGTGTCCGGTGGCGAAACACGGGGCGGGGACGGAGTTTTCGCGCGGTCGCCGGGTTGGCGGAGATCTGTGGGTATGAGCGGGATCACACTTGGTGGAATCGGCCGATATCTCACATAGTGGTCGTATAATCACAGACCGTGACACTCGGGATCGTGTCGGGCTCGCGAGAACCCCTCATCCAAGGGGGAGAGGCAGCCGCTCAAGCTCAGGCTCTCGCTCCAGGCCCGGCGTTCGCCGCCGGGTGCCGGAGATCGGCCGGGTACGGGCGAAGACGGTCGAGTGCGCGTTCCGGGGAGCTTGCCGGGTCCGCTCGGCGAGCCGGGAGGGTGTCAGTCCTTCTTGCGCTGGCGGATCAGGCCCATGAACCCCGGGCTGGGCTTGAACTTCGCCGTCCAGGTCTCCGCGATCTCCAATGGCTCGCCGGTCTGTGGGTTGCGCCCGGTCCGTGCGGGTTTGTGGACGATCTCGAAGGATCCGAACCCGGGGATCGCCACCTTGTCCTCGGCCGCCACCGCGGTCTGGATCGTCCCCAGGATCGCGTCGAGAGCCGCGGCCGTCTGCCGTCGGGTGAGACCGGCCTCGGCGGCGGCCTTCTCGATCAGCTCGCGCTTGTTCATCACATCTCCTTGAGCGTGGAGACCCCGGGCCTCAAGCCGTGGGGAGGAGGTCAAGGAGAAAGTTAACGCCATCCCCACCCGATGAATCGAGCCCCGCCCTCCATCGGTCGCCGGTGGGGCGGGGCCCGCCCGGTTCGTGGGACGGGCACCCGCCCCCGTTCAGCGGTCGGGCTGGGCGGCCAGCCGTTCCGCCTCGGTGTGCAGTGCCTCGACGAGGATGAGCTCCAGGCGGAGATCTTCGTCAACGAGGCCGACCAGAACATCCATCGAGCCTCCCTGACTAGTCTGACGCCCCAGTGACCGCAGAAGTTGACAGTCGTACCGAACTGGACTCGGTCGTGGTCCGACCCTGAGCGTTCGCCTACGCGGGGACGAGCTCCGCCAGATCGACGTGCTCTCCGACCTCGCGGATGTTCATGCAGTACGCCACGAGAACCCGCCGCCCGTCGATCCGGCGGGTGACCAGCAGACAGGGGCCGTCGTGAACCACGATGGCCTCAACCTCTATGCCCTGAGGGCTTCGCCAGATACCCATGAGCCCGAGGCTACGGAGGGCCGGGTAAGGGCGGGGTAACCAAACGGGCATATCGTGATGCACAGTACGGGTCATGTGGATCTATCCGTAGGCTCTCCGATGATTAACCCAGTCGCTTTGGGTAACAGGACGCTGGAATTACCGTCATCAGGGAGAAAACACCATGGCTTTGCCCAAGCTCACCCCCGAACAGCGTCAGGCCGCTCTGGTCAAGGCCGCCGAGACCCGCACGGCCCGTGCCAAGCTTCTCGCCGAGGTCAAGAACGGCGCCCTCAGCCTGGAGCAGCTGCTTGGCCGCGAGGACGACATCGCCAGGCGCATCAAGGTCTCTCAGGCTCTCCGGGCGCTGCCCGGAGTCGGAACGGTCAAGGCCGCGCAGCTGATGGCGCAGGCCGATGTGGACGAGGCGCGCCGGCTGGGCGGTCTCGGCGCCCAGCAGCGCCGCAAGCTCATCGAGGCCGTCGGCCGCTGAGGCGCCGCCCGCCCCCGCGCGGTCGCGCCTGGGACGCGCCGCGGAGCGCGGGACGGGTACGGGAAGGCCCCGCCGTACGGATCAGGGGGAGATCCGCACGGCGGGGCCTCGGTCGACGACCTGGTCATCGCGCTCGCCCGGGGAACCGTTCCATGCCCCGGAAGTCGTCTGGGCGAGCCCGGTCCGGAGAGTCAGTGAGCCTCTGCGAACTGCTCCTCCTCCGTCGACCCCTTCAGGGCCGTGGTGGAGGAGTCCGGCGCGATGGCCGTGCTGACCAGGTCGAAGTATCCGGTGCCGACCTCGCGCTGGTGGCGGGTGGCGGTGTAGCCGCGTGCCTCGGCGGCGAACTCGGCCTCCTGGAGCTGGACGTAGGAGGTCATGCCGTCCTCGGCGTAGCCCCTGGCGAGGTCGAACATCGAGTGGTTCAGCGAGTGGAAGCCCGCCAGCGTGATGAACTGGAACTTGTAGCCCATGTGGCCGAGCTCGCGCTGGAACTTGGCGATGGTGGAGTCGTCCAGGTGCTTCTTCCAGTTGAACGAGGGCGAGCAGTTGTAGGACAGCATCTGGTCGGGGTATTCGGCCTTGATGGCCTCGGCGAACTCGCGGGCCACGTCCAGGTCCGGGGTGGAGGTCTCCATCCAGAGCAGGTCGGAGTGGGGCGCGTAGGCCAGGCCGCGGGCGATGCAGGCGTCCACGCCGTTGCGGACCCGGTAGAAGCCCTCCGCGGTGCGGTCGCCGGTGGTGAACGCCTGGTCACGGGGGTCGACGTCGGTGGTCAGGAGCGTCGCGGCCTGGGCGTCGGTCCGCGCGATGACCAGGGTCGGCACACCCAGCACGTCCGCGGCCAGGCGAGCGGCGCTGAGGGTCTTGATGTGCTGGCCGGTGGGGATGAGCACCTTGCCGCCCAGGTGGCCGCACTTCTTCTCCGAGGCGAGCTGGTCCTCCCAGTGCACGCCCGCGGCACCCGCGGCGATCATGCCCTTCATCAGCTCGAAGGCGTTCAGCACGCCGCCGAAGCCGGCCTCCGCGTCGGCCACGATCGGCGCCAGCCAGTGTGGCGCGTCCTGGTCGCCCTCCGACCAGGTGATCTGGTCGGCGCGCAGCAGCGCGTTGTTGATCCGGCGGACCACGGCCGGAACCGAGTTGGCCGGGTAGAGGCTCTGGTCGGGGTAGGTCTGCGCGCCGAGGTTGGCGTCGGCGGCGACCTGCCAGCCTGACAGGTAGATCGCCTTCAGGCCGGCCTTGACCTGCTGCACGGCCTGGTTACCGGTCAGCGCGCCAAGGGCGTGCACGTAGTCCTCGGTGTTCAGCAGGTCCCACAGCCGCTCGGCGCCGAGCCGGGCGAGAGTGTGCTCCTCCTGGACGGACCCCCTGAGTCGAACCACGTCCTCGGCCGTGTACGTCCGCTCGGTGCCCTTCCAGCGAGGGTTGGTCTCCCACTCGCGCCGCAGCTCGTCTGCGGCTCCCTTGAGGCGATCACTCATGGTGTAACTCCTTTTCGTCCCCTGGGTGCCTTACCTCGAGTGTGTGCCTCGACAAAACGGTCGAACAAGGCCGACTCCAGCGAAAGAATGAAGATTCTTCCCCTGTCATCAATACTCATCGGTATTCAGATGGGAAGAACTTCATAGTTTTCGCTATGGACTAGACCAATTCCGGTGGCGCGCTTTGCGGCTTGCCGGTCGTGGGTCGCCGGAGGCCGCCGCTCGGGATTTCGCCCCGCGGTCGCCACTGCCGTCACCGCGGTGCCCTGAAGGTCGCGGCCCCCCGCCTCCTCCGTCCTGCGGGGCCGACCGGAGTTTCCGGCGCGGGTGCTGCGGCGTTCTCCCAGGTGGCGCGCGTGGCTGTGAAATTTCCTAGGAAATTTCGTTTAGCATCGTGCTATGGCATCTTTGGTGGGTGAAGAACCGCTTTCCTTGACGCAGGAGCTCGATCTCATCGCGTTCGGCCAGCGTCTCAGGCACCTGCGCAAGCAGCGTGGCCTCACCCTGTCCGACCTGGGGGAACGGGTGAACCGCGCGCCCAGCCAGCTCTCCCTGCTGGAGAACGGCAAGCGCGAGCCGAAGTTGTCGCTGCTGAAGTCCCTGGCCGCCGCGCTCGGCGTGCCGATCGAGGAACTACTGCGCAGGCAGGCCCCCAACCGGCGGGCGCAGCTGGAGATGGCCCTGGAGGAGGCGCAGCGCGACCCCCTGTACGCCGGGCTCGGCCTGGCCAGGCTGAAGGTCTCCGCGCGCGTCCCCAACGACGTGCTCGAACACATCCTCGGCCTCTACGGGGAGTTGCGCTCACGCCAGGCCAAGGGCACCGCCACCCCCGAGGAGGCCCGTGCGGCGAACGCCGAGCTCCGCCGCAAGCAGCGTGAGCAGGGCAACTACTTCGCGGAGATCGAGCGGGCCGCCGCCGAGGCGCTCGCCGCGGTCGGCTACCGTTCCGGAGCGCTGTCGCAGAGCACGGTGCAGGCGCTGGTCAGCCACTTCGGCTACACCGTGCAGACGGTCCAGGACCTGCCGCGCACCGTGCGCTCCATCTCCGACCTGCGCAACCGGCGCATCTACGTCAAGCACGAGCAGGTCGGCATGCACACCCCCCGCACGATCCTGCTGCAGACCCTCGGCCACCTCTCCCTCGGGCACCACAAGCCCCGCGACTTCGCGGACTTCCTGCGCCAGCGGACCGAGGCCAACTACTTCGCCGCCGCCGTCCTGGTGCCCGAGGCGGCCGCCGTGCCGTACCTGAGGGAGGCCAAGAAGGACCGGGCGCTGAGCGTGGAGGACCTGCGCGACGTGTTCGCCGTCTCCTACGAGATGGCCGCGCACCGCTTCACCAACCTGGCCACCCACTTCCTCGACCTGAGCTGCCACTTCGTCCGCAACAACGCCGGCGGGATCATCTACAAGGCGTACGAGAACGACGGCATCGTCTTCCCCGCCGACGAGCAGGGGGCGATCGAGGGCCAGCGCATGTGCCTGCAGTGGTCCGGGCGCCAGGTCTTCCTGTCGCCCGACCGCTTCTCCGTCTACTACCAGTACTCGGACTCGCCCACCGGCACCTACTTCTGCGTCGCCCACGTCGACCCGTCGCGCGAGCGTGACTTCGCCATCACCCTCGGTGTCCCGTACCGGGAGTCGCGCTGGTTTCGCGGGCGCGAGACCACCAATCGCACCAAGTCGGACTGTCCCACCGGCGACTGCTGCCGCCGCCCGCCCGCCGAGCTGACCCAGCGCTGGGAGGGATACGCCTGGCCCTCGGCCCGGGGCAACTCCCACATCCTGGCCGCGCTGCCGCCCGGATCCTTCCCCGGCGTCGACGAGGCCGACGTCTACACCTTCCTGGAGCGCCACGCCATCCGCTGAGCGCGCGATCCGGGCACGGTGGTCACTCCGAGGGCGGGGGCGTCCGGCGCAGCGTCAGGGACGGGTGGCCGTGGAACCGGTAGGCGCCCGCGCTGTCGGGGGCCTGCCCGCGCATGGAGCGCAGCACCTCGGCCGGGGGCTCACCGGTGAAGCAGCGCCGGTAGAACTCCCGGGCCAGGCCCCCGCCGACCGGCCAGAGCGGTTCGACGACCCCGCTCGCGCCCGCGAGCAGGAACGCCTGGGCGTCCCCCGGTTCCTCCAGGAAGACGAACGGGGCACCGGCCAGGTCACGGCCCAGCGCCTCGGCCGCGGATCCGCCGGCTGTGAGGTGGACGATGTCCGGCCCCTGGCCGAGCACGCCCAGAACGTCGCCGAGCGCGGAGGAGACCTGCGTGGCACCGTACTCGGTCACCAGCGGGTGCGCCTGCGCCTCGTCGTACACCACCGCGACGTGATCCGCCCGCGCGCTCACCGGGGGCGGCAGCTCGGGGCGCCGGCCACCGAGGGGCCAGCGGCCGGTCACCGTCTGGCAGTTCAGATAGCGGGGGAGCGACGGATCGTACGGATGCTCCAGCACGGCCAGCTCCCAGGGCACGTGCGGCTCCTGGGAGAGGAACAGCACGCTCGGGCGGCGCGGTGCCACCCGGCCGGCCACCGCGTTCAGTAGTTCCCAGAAACCCCGGGGCACGCGCGAGCCGACCTTCCGTCCCAGTTCCTCGGAGAGGTGGCCCTGCTCGGTCAGTTGCCGGCCGAACTCCGAGGCCCGCATGCCGAGGTCGCAGAGCTCGGCCCGGTCGGGGGTGACGAAGTGCGGCGACCGGTAGGTCCACCACAGCCGTCCCGGCTCGTCACCGTGGACGATGGACACCGTGACGTCCGCGGGCTCGCCCACGAGGGCCGGACGGATCCGGGTGCCGGCGACCGGCTCGGGTGGCTCCTCCCGGCCGAGCCTGCCGGGCGAGCCGTGCAGCGTGATCGAGCGCAGGCCGAACCCGACCACCTGGCCGCGCACCGAACAGATCGCCTGGATCTGCCGGGCGACCTCGGGCTCCTGCTGCGCGAGGGCGACAAGGTTGACCACCGCGCGGGGGTAGGGCGACGCCGCGTCGACGCGCAGCCGTACCTGCCATCCGCCCGGTGCGTCGAAGCCCTCGGCGATGAGCTGGATGTCCAGATCGACCGGCTCGCGCGGCGCTGCGGTGCCGTCCTGCCCCTGGCCCGGGGCGACGCCGATCGACACCTCCGTGCCCCAGCCCGAGACCGACTCGGTGGGCGCCTCGATCAGCGGGATCCCCTCCCACTCCCACTGGGACTCGGGCGCCGGGGCGGGCGCATCCCCGCGCCGCCTGCGAAAGGCCCCGGTCAGCCGGTCGAGCATCGAGGAACCTCGGCTCCCGGCGGGCGGCGTCGGCGGTGCCTGCGGGGACGGTGCCTGTGGGGACGGTGCCTGTGGGGACGGTGCCTGCGGTGCGGCGCCCGCCTGGTCGGGGCGCATCCAGTCGACGCTCATGGCGCCGGTGGGGGGCAGGTTGTCGTATCCGCCGTCGTACGCGGCCCCGAGCTCCTGCGGGCCCGTGTCGGCGAGCATGGGGACCACCTGCTCGGCGACGAGGCCGTGGTCCAGGTTCAGCAGCGCGGAGAGCCGGTTCCAGGCCGGGCCGTACTGGGCGATCAGCATGATGATCGCGTCGGCCAGTTGCCCCGGAGGCCGGCTGCCGGCCTCTGCCAGCAGCGGATCCAGCCGGTCGCGAAGTTCCGCGGAGGCACCCCCCATCAAGCTGTCGAGTTCGTCGCGGACGGCGCGTGCCGCCCGCAGCACGGCTACCGGGTCCATGCCTTCCCTCCTCGTGCCGGACTGGACTGATCTTCCCACCTGCGCGGTGAGGACGGGAGCCGGTACTTGTGCGGAATCAGCGCCACATAAGGTGATACCCGTAAGTACCGAGGTGATGGGAAGGGTGGGCTGTGCTGCCTGAGGTCGAGGCATGGCTACGCGAGCGCACCTCATCCTCGGGCGACTGGTCGCTGCCGGAGCTGCTGAGAGCCAAGGGTGAGACGACGATCAGCGTCGTGTTGCCCGCGCGCGATGAGGAGGAGACGGTCGGGGAGATCGTCACCGCGATCCGCCACGACCTGATGGAGGCCGTGCCGCTCGTCGACGAACTCGTGGTCATCGACTCCCGCTCCGTCGACGACACCGCGGTACGCGCCGCGCGCGCCGGGGCGACGGTGATCGCGCAGGACGAGATCCTGCCCGACCTCAAACCGCTGGACGGTAAGGGCGAGGCGCTCTGGAAGTCTCTCGCCGCGACCTCCGGCGACCTGCTCGTGTTCATCGACGCCGACCTGCGCGAGTTCCGCACGTCCTTCGTGACCGGGCTGCTCGGCCCGCTGCTCGCCGACGAGGCGGTGGTCTACGTCAAGGGCTGCTACGACCGGCCTCTGCAGAACGTGCAGAGCGGCGGTGGCCGGGTCACCGAGCTCGTCGCGCGCCCCCTGCTCAACCTGCACTGGCCGCTGCTGGCCGGATTCGTGCAACCCCTCGCCGGGGAGTACGCCGGGCGCAGGTCCGTGCTGGAGAGCGTGCCCTTTGTCACCGGCTACGGCGTGGAGCTCGGCCTGCTGATCGACCTGCTCGACCTCGCCGGGCTCGACGCCCTGGCCCAGGTGGACCTGGGCCGCCGGGTCCACTCCCACCAGTCGACGGAGGCGCTCGGCGGGATGGCCGCCCAGATCCTGCAGACCTCCTGGTCGCGCCTGGAGCGCCAGAACATGATGGTCTCCCTGCACAGCCCCTCTCCCCGCCTGGCCCAGTTCCGCCGGGGCGCGAGCGGCCACCAGGTGAGCGTCCGGGACGTCGCCGTCGCCGAACGCCCGCCGATGATCACTGTTCCCGGCTACCGCTCCGCTCGCTGACCACGCCGTACGAGCGTGATCCCGGGCGGCGTACGGAGCCCGCGATGCCGGGGAGCGCGTGGCCCGGTGGCATTCCCGCACGGCGGTGGACGGAACCCGCGACGGCGGTGAACGAGGCCTCCGGGAGCGGGGCCGCTCGCCGGTCGGTGCCGGAGAAGGGGCGGTCCTCCGGTTGCGTGGAGCGATCCGTCCGCCGGTAAAGTTTGGGTGTTACCGTTGGTAACGCACCCTGAGGAGGCGTGGACGATGAGCGAGAGCGGCTTCTGCCCGGAGCTGAGTGACGACGTGCGCGAGGTGCGGGACTGGGTGCACGACTTCGCCCGCTCGGTGGTCCGCCCGGCCGGGGCCGAATGGGACGAGCGCGAGGAGACCCCCTGGCCGATCATCCAGGAGGCCGCCAAGATCGGGCTCTACTCCCTCGACTTCTTCGCCCAGCAGTGGTTCGAGCCGAGCGGGCTCGGGCTGACCGTGGCCTTCGAGGAACTCTTCTGGGGGGATGCGGGCATCGGCCTGTCCATCGTCGGCACCGGCCTGGCCGCCGCGGCCCTCTCGGCCAGTGGCACCCCCGAGCAGTTGGGCGAGTGGCTCCCGCAGATGTTCGGCACCCCCTCGGAGGTCAGGCTCGGAGCGTTCTGCGCCTCCGAGCCCGAGGCCGGCTCCGACGTGGGTGCCATCCGCACCCGCGCCGTCCCCTCGGGCGACGACTGGATCCTCAACGGTGTGAAGAGCTGGGCCACCAACGGCGGCATCGCCGACGTCCACGTCGTCGTCGCCTCCGTCGACCCGTCTCTGGGCACCCGCGGTCAGGCGTCCTTCGTCGTCCCGGCCGGCACCCCCGGCCTGTCGATGGGCCAGAAGTTCAGGAAACACGGCATCCGTGCCTCCCACACCGCCGAGGTCGTCCTCGACAACGTGCGCGTGCCGGGCTCCTGCCTGCTCGGCGGCAGGGAGAAGCTCGACGCCAGGCTCGCCCGCGTCCGCTCCGGCGAGCGGGCCGGGGAGCAGGGCGCGATGCGCACCTTCGAGACCACCCGCCCCTCGGTGGCGGCCATGGCGGTCGGCATCGCCCGCGCCGGATACGAGTACGCCCGCGACTACGCCCGCGAGCGCGAGCAGTTCGGCCGCAGGATCGGCGAGAACCAGGCCGTCGCCTTCCTGCTGGCCGACATGGCCACCCGCGTCGACATCGCCCGCCTGATGACCTGGCGTGCCGCCTGGATGGCCCGCAACAACCGCACCTTCGGCCAGGCCGAGGGCTCCATGTCCAAGCTGGTCGCCGGTGAGACCGCGGTCTGGGTCACCGACCAGGCCATCCAGATCCTCGGCGGGGCCGGCTACACCCGCGACCACCCGGTCGAGCGCTTCCACCGCGACGCCAAGATCTTCACGATCTTCGAGGGCACCAGCGAGATCCAGCGCCTGATCATCGGCCGCGCCGTCACCGGCCTGCCCGTTCGCTGAAAATGCCCGTTTCAAGAAACCGGCTCTGAGGGGCGTTTTGGACCCCTGGTCCGTCACTGGTCCGTCAGAGCCGGAAATGCGTCTCAAGCGCCCGTGCCGGGCAACCGCGCCGAAGTCACACAGAGTGATGGTCGGGGTCGAGGGTCACCCGCTGCAGTAGACCTCGAAGACGGCTGCGGCGGTCGTGCGGAGCGCGAGCCCCGATCGTCCCTGCCTGGCTCCAGGGATCAGAAGTTATGGGCGATGATCGTGTTCACCAGGTCCGGCCCGGGGAAGTCGGCCACCACTACGCCGGTCCTGGGCACGCTCCCCGTGGCCAGGTAGGTCAGCGCCCGCTCGTTCATCCCCGTGACGCCGAGCGCGCCGTAGGCGATCGACTTGGGCAGTGCCCCGCCGGAGGCGCTGAGGTGGTTGACGTAGAGGATTCCGCCGGCGCCGGCGCCCGCCTGCTCGAACTGGGCGCGCGCGGCGTTCCACTTCTGGGGGATGTGGAAGAGCGTCGGCAGTTGGTAATCGTCCTGGAGGTCCATGCGGTCGCCGTTCCAGCGCGGCCCGTAGCCGTGACCGCTGCCGAAGTCCTGCAGGATGACGATGCGCCCTCTGGTCTCCCCGAGGGTGGGGATCCGGCCGTCGTATCCTGCGGGCGGCCGCCACAGATGGTCACGCAGTAGGTCCCGTGTGTCGGGGTTGTCGTTGATATACCAGTTCAGGGTCTGCTCGTAGCTGCGGGTGTTCTCGGCGGCCGTGTGCTCCTGCTTCAACCGCATCAGCACCGACTCCCGGGGGTGGCCGGCCAGGAAGGCGGAGACCGAGCGCACCACGTCGGTGAAGTTGGCGCGCAGGTATTCGGCGCCGTGGTGGATCGGGAAGGCGTCGCGGTAGTGCCGGGTCCGGATGTCCAGCATCCGCACACCGGCCTGAAGTTGGACGGGCAGCGCGCTTTCCTGGGTGAGTGAGATGATGGACGCCTGGTACGCCATGGTGTCGTGCGTACCCGGGATCGACAGCGCGGCCAGGCTCGCGCCGTCGGGGAGCCCGCTCATCCAGTCGGGGTTCGACGCCAGCTGCAGGTCGCCGCTGTGCCGGCCGGCCGCCCACGCCGGGGCGGCGGGTGCGGCCACGGCGAGCGCCATGGCGACGATGAGCGAGATGAACGCGGCCAGGACGCGCAACCCGCCCCGGCGGGCCGGGGCGGGCGGACGGGGAGCCAGGGTGATCACGGTGCCTCCGTGGGGGGATGGGGAGCACGCGCCAAGTAACCCTACTGATCAGTAAGGTGGCGGGAACAGCATGGCACGGTGAGGGCGGCGGAGCCAGGCCTGAAGCCGAGCCGACCGGCCCCAGGCACGGCGAGCTCCGGTCAATCGCTATGCCCGGCTGTCGCAGCTCGGCCGGGCTGCCGTACCGCTTTTCCCGGGACTCCGCCGGTTTCGTGCGAAACGGTGTCAGCCCCCACCGGGTTTTGGTCGCGACCGGGTCTTTTCCATGGTGGTCTGCCTTGCCGGTCGGACGACGGTGGCCGGGGGCTCCCTCTTTCGAGGGGATGAGCGAGGTCCAGCGCCTGATCATCGGCCGTGCCGTCACCGGCCTGATGCGGCGTGCTGTGCGGCGCGGTGGCCGAAGACGACGGCGAGGGCGATGGTCGAGCCGGGGCCGGGGCAGATGTGGCCCGAGGCCAAGGCGGTGGTGTTGTCGTGGTGATCGTGTCGCGGTGAATCGCGGCGGCCGAGCCTGCCCGCCGTACCTGCGGCGGGGGGACCGGCGTCGTGATCCGTCGAGCGGTCATGGCGCTTCCGATAGCAACCGGACTATATAGTCCGGTTGCTATCGGAAGCGCTGTGACTGTCACGCGTCGACCCAACAGAGGACCCAGCGCCGCGGCGGAGAACCGGGCGGCGCTGATAGCGGCCGCCCGCGAGGTCTTCGCCGACGCCGGATACGACGCACCGCTCACCACGGTCGCCCGCGTGGCCGGGGTCGGTCAGGGAAGCCTCTACCGGCACTTTCCGGACCGCATCAGCCTCGCGCTGGCCGTGTTCCAGGACAGTGTCGCCGACCTGGAGGCGCTGGCCGCCGAACCCGGCACCACCCTCGCCGACATGCTGGCTCTGCTCACCGAGCAGACCATCGCCTCGACCGCGTTCATCGACATGGTCAGCGTGCCCTCGGCCGGCGATCTTCGCGTCGTCGAAGTGCGCGACCGGGTGGCGGACCTGCTGGCGGGCACACTCGCCGAGGCCCGGCGCGCCGGTGAACTCCGCGAGGACGTCACCGCCGATGACCTGGTACTGGCCGTCGGCATGCTCGCCGGGCTCCTCGCCAGGCTCCCGGCCTCCGAGCGGCGCACGACCGCCGAACGGGTGTGGACGCTGCTCCGTCACGGGATCGAGCCCTGACCGGGATCACCCGGCCCAGCCGGTCGGCGCCGAGCGCCTGACCGGCCTCGGGCGGATGAGTGCCGCACGACTCGCGGACGGGCCGGGGCGGAGGTGAGATGAGGTCTCTCACCTGACAGGTTCGCGACGGCCGCTTCGGCGAGGTGGCGGCCTGGTGCCCGTGTCACCGATGGGTCGATGCCGGCTCTGCTTCGATCGTTCGGAAAGGGGCGGGCGTCACAGAGGTGTGGCGCGTACCCACCCGCGGTCGTCGTTCAGGAATCCGGAGATGGTCAGGCCCACCTGGTTGAGGGAGTGTTCCAGATAGTCGTCGTCGAGGCGGTGGCTGACGAAGGTCTGGGTCCAGCGCCGCTCGCCGATGGTGTACTCCATGGTGGCGTCGAGCAGGTCGGGGGCGGGGCGGCTGACCTGCGTCATTCTGACGGTGCGATCGGGGCCGGCGTCGCGTTCGAACGGCTGGACGGTGTCGTACCACTCGGGGGGTTGGCGCTGCAGGATGACGCAGCCGTCGGCGGAGACGTGCGCGCCGCAGGTGCGCAGGAACGCGGCGCGCAGGTCGTCGTCGGCGGTTTCGATGACGAACGACATCAGCAGCACGAGGTCGAAGGTCCTGGGCAGGGCCAGGGTCTGGATGGGAGAGCACACGGTCTCGGCGCCGCGGATGTGGGCGAGCATCTCGGGCGACTCGTCGACCGCGACGACCTCGTGCCCGAGTTCCAGCAGGCGGTGGGTGATCCGGCCCACGCCCGCGCCGAGTTCGAGGATGCTCGCCCCGGCCGGGATCGAGGCGTGGATGAGTTCGGGTTCGCCCCTGGGGGTGAGGGTGGTGTAGTAGTCGACCGAGCAGCCGTCCGGGGTGATCGGGCCAGGGCCCGTGCCGTGGTAGAGCCGTCGTGGAGTCATGATCTCCATTCTGTGCGGCGGCGCGCCGGGACGCGGGCCGAGAGAACGGGGTTATGACCTTCACGTGATGGTCGCTCCCGGGCACCGGCCGGGCCGTCCGTCGTCGACGACATCACGTGGCGAAGCCCATCCGATGGCGGGGAGACGATCTCCGGTTCGGCCCGCCGGGGAAGCCGTTGAGGATTCCCGATCACCGCATCAGCTCGCCGCTGGTTGTATGCAAAAGCCTGTCATTTTTCTCCCACAGTGCCATTGTGGGGGAAAATTTGGTAAGGCTGTATACATGTCGACAGTCGATAGCCTGCGCGGCCTGATCCTCAGTGGTCACTACGAGCCGGGTGACCACCTCGGTGAGGTCGAGCTGGCCGAGGCGCTGGGCGTCAGCCGGACCCCGATCCGCGACGCGCTGCGGCGGTTGCAGGCCGAGGGGCTGGTCGAGATCACGGCCAACAAGGGCGCCAGAGTCGTGGTGTATCCCCGCGCCGATCTGGAGACGATCTTCGAGCTGCGCGCCAGGATCGAGGGGCTGGCCGTCCGGCAGGCGGTGGCCGTCGCGACCGAGCAGGACATCGCGGGCCTGCACGAGCTGGCGACGACCCTCGCCGAGCACGCCGGCCGCCGCGACGTCGAGGCGGTCTACCGCCTCAACGCCGACTTCCATCAGGCACTGGTCAGGCTCGGCGGCAGTCAGGTGCTGGCCCAGTCGATCAGCTCGCTGGTCCACTCACCCGTGTTGCTGCGCACCTACGGAGCCTTCGACTCCGAGGCCATGCGCCGCAGCGTCAACCATCACATCGAGATCGTGGCGGCCGTGCGCGCCGGAGACCCCGAATGGGCGGAGGCCGTGATGCGCGCCCACCTGTTCTCCGCCCGCGCGTCCCTGCTCGGTCCCCGTCGTCAGGAGAACAACACTTGAGAGGCCTTCCGCTCGGAGACATCCGAGTCGTCGAGCTCGGCCAGCTGCTCGCCGGGCCGTTCTGCGGCCAGCTGCTCGGTGACTTCGGCGCTGAGATCATCAAGGTGGAGGACCCCGGCCGGGGCGACCCCATGCGCCAGTGGGGCCGGGAGAAGCCGTACGGCCGGTCGCTGTGGTGGCCGGTCGTGGCCCGCAACAAGAAGTCGGTCACCTGCGACCTGCGCACCCCCGAGGGGCAGGACCTGCTCATCAGGCTGGTGGAGCGGGCGGACGTGCTGCTGGAGAACTTCCGGCCCGGCACGCTGGAGCGCTGGGGCATGTCCCCGGCCCGGTTGCACGAGATCAACCCCCGCCTGGTCATCACCCGGGTGACCGGGTTCGGTCAGAGCGGCCCCTACGCCCCCCGAGCCGGATACGGCTCGATCGGCGAGGCCATGGGCGGCATCCGCCACGTCACCGGCGACCCCGACCGGCCGCCGGCACGCGCCGGCATCTCGCTGGGCGACTCCCTGGCCGCCACCCACGCCTGTGTCGGCACGCTCGTCGCGCTGCACGAGCGCGAGCGCAGCGGCAGGGGCCAGGTCGTCGACTCGGCGATCTACGAGGCGGTGCTCGCCATGATGGAGTCGATGGTGCCCGAATGGCAGCAGGCCGGCTACCAGCGCGAGCGCACCGGCACCGTGCTGCCCAACGTCTCGCCCAGCAACGTCTACCCGACCGAGGGCGGCGACACCATCCTCATCGCCGCCAACCAGGACAGCGTCTTCACCCGCCTGGCGACCCTGATGGGCCGGCCCGAGCTGGCCGCCGACGAGCGCTACGCCACCCACGGCGCGCGCGGCGCGAACATGGCCGAGCTTGACGAGATCATCGCCGCCTGGACGGCGGGGATCCCCGCGGACGAGCTGCTTCGGTCGCTGCACGAGGGCGGTGTCCCCGCCGGGCGGATCTACACGGCCAAGGACATGTTCGCCGATCCGCACTTCGCCGCCCGTGAGGCCATCGTCCGCGTCCCGCACCCGGACTTCGGCGAGCTGGCCATGCAGAACGTGGTCCCCAAGCTCTCCGACACCCCCGGAAGCGTGCGCAGCGCCGGGCCCGCGCTCGGGCAGCACAACGAAGAGGTCTACCGCGGGCTCCTCGGCCTGACGGAGGCGGAGTTCACCGGCCTGTCGGCTGCCGGAGTCATCTGAAACAGAGGGAGCCCTCCATGTCCCCCCCGCCGTCCGCGTCCTGGCGCCCGAGGAACCTCTCGCGCGCCGCGCGGAGGGTGCCCGTCATCCCCGGAGCCGCGGGTGATCAGGGACCACGACGAGGTGTACGGGCGTTTCCGTGGACACGCTCGTCATCGTGGCCGCCGGCCGAGTGCCCGCCGACGACGTAGTTCACCGGCAGGGCTCTGCCGTTCGGCGGGGTGATCGCGCGAGAGCCGAGCCGGTTGCCCAGCGCCGGGTTGCCGTTGCTCATGTCGGCGTCCACGCAACACCGTGACGCCCTTCTCGGCGATCGCCTTGCTGGTGTTGCGCGGGTGCGAGCAGTTGCGGCTGAATCCGTGCTGGGCGAGCATCAGGGCCGTGGCGGTGCCGTTCGGCAGGTACCAGGTCAGGTTGTGCGAGGTTCCCGCGATGGTCGTGGAGTCGGTGCTACCGGCCCTGCCACGCGGGGACGTCGTCCTCGTCCCACTCCAGTTCGTCGATCAGGTCGACCACCCCGTGGACCCGCAGCGCCATCCGGGCCGCGATCAGCGCGTCACTGTGCCGTGCCATGTGACCGCTCAGCTTCGCGATGCCCTGCTTGACGGTGACCTTCACCTGGGAGGTGTCCACCCACAGGGAGTGATCGAGAACGTCCTCCCTGATTTCGCGGGCGATCTCGTCGTCCGTGCGCAGGAACACCTTGAGCAGGTCCTGACGGCTGACGATGCCCTCCAGTCTGCCCTCACGGTCGACCACCGGCAGGCGCTTGACGCCGCGCTCGTCCATCAGCCGCATCGCCGACACCACCGGGGCGTTCGGGGCGATGGTCACGGCGGGCGCGGTCATCAGCTCGGCCGCGGTGTCGCCCTGGGCCTTCTCCTTGGCCGAACGCCCCTCTCGGCTGAGCCGGTACCGCAGCCGGGCGCGCAGCGGCGGCCGGTAGCCCTCGCGGTAGTACTGCTCCTTGAACTCCTCCTTGGCCAGCAGGTCCGCCTCCGAGACGACGCCGAGGACATGGTTCTCGGCGTCGACGACCGGCACCGCGCTCACCCCGTGGGCGATGAGCACCTCGGCGACGTCCTTGAACGGCGTGCTGCCGTTGACCGACGCGACAGCTCGCGTCA
The DNA here is from genome assembly GCF_040298085.1 of Streptosporangium sp. NPDC001681. Taxonomy (NCBI): domain Bacteria; kingdom Bacillati; phylum Actinomycetota; class Actinomycetes; order Streptosporangiales; family Streptosporangiaceae; genus Streptosporangium; species Streptosporangium sp. NPDC001681. Next base: position 16,585 of record NZ_JBEOZN010000071.1, read on the forward strand.
TGACCTCGTTCACCTTCACGCGCATCGTTTCCTCCTCGAAGGGGTGGAATCCTCTCCTTCATTGGACAGCGGGACCCGTCCCAGGGTGAGGGTCGGAAGTCCTTCATCGGTGGTCTTTCGGTCCTGATGAGGCATTCGGCGTTCGGGTTCGATTGACAATACGCAAAGTGTGATGTGCAATATTTCGCATGCCGGTCCCGAAAAGCCAAGGTCTCGTCGCCAGATCCCTGCTGCGGGAGGACGCCTACCGTGCCCTCCGCGACGCGATCGTCGACGGCACCCTCGCGCCCGGCGAACGTCTCAACGACGCCGATCTGATCAGCTGGCTGGGCATCAGCCGCACGCCGATCCGCGAGGCACTGGCCCGTCTCGAACAGTCGGGTCTGGTGCAGACGAAACCGGGCCGGTTCACCATCGTCAGCCCGCTGGACGACAGGGAGACCCGCAACGCCCAGTCCGTCGCCGCGGCCATGCACGAACTGGCCGTGCGCGAAGCGGTGCCGGTGCTGTCGGGTGAGGAACTCGACCTGATGCGTCAGGCCAACGAGCGGTTCGCCGTGGCGCTGCGGCGCGGTGACGTCGACGGGGCGCTGGCCGCCGATGACGATTTCCACCAGGTCGCCGTCACGGCGTGCGCGAACAACGTGGTCAGGTCGGTGCTTGAGCAGGTCACCCCCGCGCTGCGCCGAGTCGAGCGGCTGCGCTTCTCCTCGCTCACCGGCAGGGGATCGGTGGAGATGCACGACGAGATCATCGCGCTGTGCGCGGCCGGAGACGCCGACGGCGCCGCGCTGGCCGCGCGGGCCAACTGGCAGACCCTCGCACCACTACTGGACTCGGCGACCGGGGACGCGGCCGGCGGCGCGTGGAAACTCTCAAGCTGAATCGCCCCGGAAACTCAAGGAGCACGACATGTCCCTCGCGGACTTTCCCCGCTATCCCCTGCTGTTCGGGCCGAGCCCGGTACACCCGCTCGATCGACTCACCGCGCACCTGGGCGGAGCGCGTATCTGGGCCAAGCGGGAGGACTGCAACAGCGGTCTCGCCTTCGGCGGCAACAAGACCCGCAAGCTGGAATACCTGATCCCCGAGGCACTCGCCCAGGGCGCCGACACCCTGGTCTCCATCGGCGGCGTGCAGTCCAACCACACCCGCCAGGTCGCGGCGGTCGCGGCCAAGCTGGGGCTGAAGGCCCTGCTGGTCCAGGAGAGCTGGGTCGACTGGCCCGACTCGGTCAACGACCGGGTCGGCAACATCCTGCTCTCCCGGATCATGGGCGCCGAGGTGCGGCTGGTCGACGAGGGGTTCGACATCGGCTTCAGGGACAGCTGGGAGCAGGCCCTCGCGGAGGTACGGGAGGCGGGGGGCGTGCCCTACGCGATCCCGGCAGGGGCCTCCGACCACCGCCTCGGCGGCCTCGGCTTCGCCAACTGGGCCTACGAGGTCCAGCAACAGGAGCGGGAGCTCGGCGTGTTCTTCGACACGATCATCGTCTGCAGCGTCACCGGCTCCACCCATGCCGGGATGATCGCCGGGTTCGCCGGTCAGGACCGTCCCCGCAGGGTGATCGGCATCGACGCCTCCGCCAAGATCGAGGCGACCCGGGCGCAGGTGGAGAGGATCGCCCGCAACACCGCCGAGCTGATCGGTCTCGGGCGCGACCTGCGGGAAGACGAGATCACCGTGCTGGAGGGCTGGGCCGGTGACTTCTACGGCATCCCGGTCCCCTCGACGCTGGACGCGATGCGGCTCACCGGCGGCCTGGAAGGAATGATCATCGACCCGGTGTACGAGGGCAAGTCCATGGCCGGGCTCATCGACCTGGTCAAAAGCGGTGAGATCGGTCCGGACTCCAATGTGCTCTACGCCCACCTCGGCGGGCAGCCCGCAGTCAACGCCTACAGCGCCCTCTTCCGCTGACTCCCGCGTCCCCGCCCTCCTGGCCACGGGGGCTGAGTTTTGTCGGTGCCCGCCATTAGGGTCGCCGAGAACCCCGTGTGAAGGAGGGCGGATGGCCGAGCCCGATGTGACGATGGCCAAGATCGGCCAAGGGATGGAGCTGGGCCAGAGCGGCGAGCGGGCAGCCGCCCGCAGGCTCTTCTCCGAGCTGTGGCAGGAGATCGGGGCGACCGGTGATCCCCTGCATCGCTGTGCTCTCGCCCACTCGATGGCAGACGTCCAGGACGACGCGCACGAGGAGCTGCTCTGGGACCTGCGGGCACTGGAGGCGGCAGACCTGATCACCGACGCGCGGGCGCGGCAGGCGGGCGTCACCGGCCCCGCGAGCGGGTTCTACCCCTCCCTGCACCTCAACCTCGGAGACGTCTACCGCAGGCTCGGCGATCTCGATCGTGCGCGCGACCACCTCCGGCGCGGGCGCGCCGCCGTCGACGCACTCGGTGACGACGGGTACGGGCAGATGATCAGGCAGGGTCTCGACCGCCTCGCCGACCGCCTGCAGACCGCCTGACGGCCTGGATCTCGTACGCGGTCTGCGTCCTGCCGCCGCCGAAGGGGCCGTTGATCCACAGAAGCATGCGAGAACGGGCCCGGTGGCCCACCTGGTCGCACAGGTCCGGGAACGCGTGAGCACCGCGTCGATGCCTCTCGGGTCAAGAGGTCAGCAGTGCCGCGTAACGGTCGAGGTCGACGTTTCCCCCGCTGATGATCACGCCGACCCGCTGCCCGCGCAGCCGGGGGGCGAGGTTGCGGACGGCGGCGAAACCGAGGCATCCGGTGGGCTCGACGACCGTTTTCATGATGGACCCGAAGATCCTCATGCTCTCGACGAGTTCGGCGTCGGTGGCGGTGAGGATGTCGTTGACATCACGGCGGATGATGTCGAACGGGTAGGTGCCCAGGTGCTGGGTCTGCGCGCCGTCGGCGATGGTCTTCGGGGTGTCGATGTGGACGATGGTGCCCTGGCGCAGTGATCGCCGGCCGTCGTCGCCCGCTTCGGGCTCGACGCCGTACAGCGTGCAGTCCGGTGACAGCGCCCGGGTCGACAACGCCGTGCCGGACAGCAACCCGCCGCCGCCCAGCGGTACGAAGAGCGCGTCGAGCTCGCCGACCTCGTCGAACAGCTCCTTGGCGGCGGTGCCCTGACCGGCGATCACGTGGGGGTGGTCGTACGGGGGGATCAGCGTGAGGCCGCGGTCGGTGGCCAGCGCGCGGCCGATCTCCTCCCGGTCCTCGGTGTAGCGGTCGTAGCGGACGACCTGCCCGCCGTAGCCCTCGGTGGCGGTCACCTTCGCGGCCGGCGCGTCGTGCGGCATGATGATCGTGGCCGGGATGTCCAGCAGCCGGGCGGCCAGGGCGATCGCCTGGGCGTGGTTGCCGGAGGAGTAGGTGATCACGCCGGAGCGCCGCTGCTCAGGGGTGAAGCGCGACAGGGCGTTGAACGCGCCGCGGAACTTGAACGCGCCCACACGCTGGAAGTTCTCACACTTGAACACCACATCGGCGCCGACGCGCTCGTTGATCAGTCGCGAGCGCAGCACCGGGGTCCGGTGGGCCTGTGACGCGATGCGGGCGGCGGCGCTCCGGACGTCGTCGTAGGTCGGCGACTGGGGCATCGGCTGGCTCTTCTCTGCTGGACACGGCCGGGGCCACAATCTCGACGACCCGGGCCTGGGTGATCCGCACTCCTCCGGCGAAGGCAGGATTCTACCCAGAGCGCGGAAAGCGCCGCCTCTGCCGACTGTCGTGGTGACCGGCTTGGTCTGTCCTCATGTTCAGTCGAACGTATTTACCGAACCATCCGCTCACCACTCAAACACGTTCTAATATTTCTTGGCGCGCTCCAGGGAGCGCCTCCACGTGGTGAGCACCGAACCGCTGCGCGATGTCGACTCCACCACCCCGGCAAGGGACCAGACCAGAGGAGAACCGCATGATCGATGTCACCCGGCAGATCAGTGCCGTACGGCGGCGGGTCGGCAGCCGTGTGCTCGAGGCGGGTGAGGCGCGTGTCGTGATCGTCAGCCAGACATACGACACCGAGATCGAAGACCTCTGGGACGCCTGCACCAACCCCGAGCGCATCCCCCGGTGGTTTCTGCCCATCTCCGGTGACCTGCGGCTCCATGGCCGCTACCAGCTTCAGGGCAACGCGGGCGGCAGGATCGAGCGTTGCGACCCGCCCAAGAGCTATGCCGCCACCTGGGAGTACGGTGGGGACGTCAGCTGGATCGAAGTCCGGCTGACGGCCGAGCCCGGGGGCGGAACGCGTTTCGAGCTCGAGCACGTCGCTCATGTCGACGACAGGTGGGAGGAGTTCGGGCCCGGCGCGCTCGGCGTCGGCTGGGACCTGGGACTCGTGGGCCTGGCCGTCCACCTGTCGTCAGGACAGGCCGTGGACCCGCAGGAGGCCGGGGCGTGGACGGCGTCCGACCAGGGCAGGCGGTTCATGGCACTCAGCAGCCTGGGGTGGTACGAGGCAGACATCGCGGCGGGTGCGGACGAGGCCCGCGCGAGGGCCGCGGCGGATCGGGTCACGGCCGCCTACACCGCCCCGGCCGCTGAGGCGTCGAGCGAGCCCTGACGTACCGGACGGCCGGGAAAGCCGGCGGACGGACGGTGAAAGCGGTCGAGGTGATCGATGCGCGCGGCGCGCCGTCCGGGCTAGCATCGGGTCGTCCGGCCTGAACGGGGACGGTGCGGGCCCGGTCCCTCGGCGGGCCCCGGCGGGCGGCCGGTGCCGGGACCGCCCACGGATCGGGTCGTGGATCCGGTCGCGGGGTGCCCGTGCCGTCGGGTGGTGGGAGGCAGAGCGATGAGGAGGAGAGCGGTGATCCGGCGTGACAGGCGGGGCCGGATCCTTGGGCCGGAGGGTTCCGGCAAGGTCATGTAGAGCGTTGCAATTCTCTGTGTAGGTGGTGTTGTGGTGGCAATCGGTACGATCCTCCGTTTCGACGAGGTGCGCGGATACGGTTTCATCGCCGCTGTCGGAGGAGGCGAGGATGTGTTCTTCCACGCCAACGACTTCGGTGAGAACCGGCATGTGGTTCAGCCGGGCCTCCGGGTGGAGTACGAGGTCATGGAGAGTGAGCGCGGCCTCAAGGTGTCGACGGTCAGCCTCGTGGATCCGCCGGCGCGCCGGCCGGTCGCGGTGACGGCGCCGTCGGTGACGCCTTCCTCGGTCGCCTCCCAGCAGCTCGGCGACGACGACGGCGTGTGTGACGTGCTGTCGGCGAAGTCCTTCAGCGGCGCGGTCACCGAGCTGCTCATCGAGCACGCGCCCACGCTGACAGGCGCGCAGATCGGGCAGGTCCGGCAGCATTTCCTGGCGTTCGCCCGATCCCATGGCTGGGTCGACGACTGACGCCTCCGCGTGGGGCCCGCGCATCCTCCTGGATGCGCGGGTCGCGCGAACGAGAACCAGCCGATGTCGGTGGGCGTCCGTCGCCGAGAGTGATGTGGGCCGTCCTGCTCGCTCCGCAGGCTGAACGGTGCGGTGGAGATCGTCAGGACACCGGTCCCGATGGGCGTCAGAAGGGCCGAGGGGTCTCCGTGGAGGGCTGCACGACCACCAGGGATCTGTCCACCGGGACGGAGGCGACCAGGAGCCGGGTCGCCTCGGCGTGCCTGGACAGGATGACCACCTTGTTGTTCTTCACGTCGACGTAGCGGACGCTTCCTCCGATCGGGTGGTTGGGCAGGGACTCGTCGAGTTTCTGCTTGATCGCCCTGAGCTTCGCGAGCGACGCGGCAACGACCTTGGGTCGGGCGCCCGCCGCGACGATGCGGGGGATGTCGGCGGTGCTGGTGGTGGCCACCACCAGGGTCTCGGAGAGGGTTCCCATGAGCCAGGATCCGCCGAAGCAGCCGCCGAGCATGTCGCGGAGCCTCGCTTCGACCGCCGTCAGCCGGGCCTCGTTGCGCAGCCGGGTCTCGGCCTGTGCCCTGGTGAGACCGAGGTCGCGTTGGAGTGCTTCGATCATGCCCGGCGGTAGCTGTTTGATGGGATCGGGCGGTGGTTTCCGTTTCCCGGTGGACGAGGTGGCAAAGGCGCTCGCCTCCCGGACCGGGACGACAGCCGGGACGACCGACGGGGTAAGCGCGGTGAGCGTCAGAACACACCCTGCGGTGACGATGTGCCTACGGAACATGAGCCTCTCCTCGACTCCGGCTTCTCCGGACGTGAGGGGACCCCGCGTCTGCGGCTGGTGACGCGACATGGGTGATGCAATGCTAATTCAGCCGTCGCCGGTCACGGCCGCGGGGAGCGGGCGCCACGCGGATGGCGATTTCGAGCGGGGCCACCAGGCCGTTCCCGGGCCTCCCGCGCGGGGGCCGGTGCCGCCACGCCACGCTTGAACAGCGCGGATGCCCGCCTGGGGAGTCCGTTTCGCGCACACTGTGACTGATCCGTTGGAACAGGCCGTGGCTGCTGGGCTCTCGCTGATCGATGTGGAGTGGTTCGATACCCGTGGCGGTACCGAGGCCCTGCAACTGCTGATCGCCGGCTGTCTGCGGCTGCGCCTTCCCCCGCACCGCCGGCGAAGTCCTCCGGGCCGCTCCTTGAGCACGCTGACGGGTGCCCGGGATCGGGCAGGTCGGACAGCGTTTCACGCCTCCCACGGCGGGGTGATCCCGAGTGGTAGGGCCCGCGGGTCCTGGGGGACGCGCGGGCCCTACCGGGTTCAGTTGCCGAACGAGAACCAGTTGAGGTTGACGAAGTCGGCGGGTTGCCCGCTGGTGAAGGTGATGTAGACCGTGTGGGTTCCGGTCACCGAGGCGATGTTGGCCGGGACCGTACGCCAGCTCTGCCAGCCACCGGTGTTACCGATGGCGAAGTCGCCGATCGGAGCCGCGGTCAGGCTGTCGAGGCGCACCTGGACCAGCCCGCTGACCCCGCCGGCCGCCCCGGACGCGACGCGGGCCTTGAACTGGGTGGCCGCCGCGCCGCCGAAGTTGACTCCGTCGAAGCGCAGCCAGTCGCCGTTGCCGATCTGTGCGACGTTCTGCCCGCCACCGGTGTCCGTGGTGGTCTCCAGCGACGTGCCCGCCTGAGCCTGGTAGCGCTCGGCCTGGATGGTCGAGCGGGCGTCCACCCCACCTGGCGGCGGAGTGATCGTCGGGGTGGGATTGGAGCCGGAGCCGCTCTGCCAGACGGCCACGTAGTCAACGAGCATCGGGCGGCCGGAGACCGTGGCCGCGGTCGGGGTCTGCCCGGCCAGCGCGTTGGGGAACGCCCCGCCCATGGCCACGTTGAGCAGGATGAAGTAGCCCTGGTGGCCGGTCATGTTGTTCCAGGTCCCGGCGTCGAACTGGGACTGGCTGACGCTGTGGAACTGCTGCCCGTCGACGTACCAGCGCAGCTGGTTCGGGGTGATGCTGCGGTCCCACTCGAAGCGGTAGGTGTGGAACGCCGACTGGCAGGAGGAACCGGGGCACGCCCGGCTGGCGCCGATGCCGGTGGTCTCGTTGCAGGGCCCGCCGGGGTTCACACCGCAGTGGAGCACGCCCCAGACGGAGTTGATGCCGTTGACGTTCTCCATGATGTCGAACTCGCCGATGCCGGGCCAGTTCCAGTAGCTGCCGCGATACGGCGCGCCCAGCGCCCAGAAAGCGGGCCAGTAGCCCAGTGCGGCGTCACCGGTGACGTTGGGCATCTGGATACGGCCCTCGATGCGCAGGATGCGGCCGTCGGCGGGCTTGAAGTCCGAGCGGCGGGTCTCGATGCGGGCGGACGTCCACTCGCTGCCGCTCTTTATCGGGGTGATGCGCAGGTTCCCGCCGCCGTCGAGGCTCAGGTTGGCGGGACTGTCGGTGTAGCGCTGGATCTCACCGGTGCCCCAGTTGGCGGGCCCGCCCGGGTAGGCGTGGCCGGTGTCGACGATCCAGTTGGCGGAGGAGGGAAGTGACCCGGCGCCGCCGGTGAAGTCGTCGCTCCAGACCAGGGACCAGCCGGAGGGGGTTGCCGGGACGGAGGCGTGGGCGGTGATGGCGATCATCATCGGCACCAGCGCGGCGACGATGGCCGAGATCCATCCGAGAGAGCGCTTTCTTCTTGGGGGGTGGCTCATTCGAAACCTCTCACAAGGCGAACGAGGCGGACGGTCGAACATCGCTGCAGCGTAAAGACCGATTGATATCACTGTTACGCGAAGGTTAAGCCAGGGTCAACACCCGAGTCGGAAAAAGCCGGAGAGCGCTCTCAGTGCTTGTCCGCGAGGTGTTCGGTCGTCGCTCCGCGCTCCGGACGTCCTGCCCGTGCCGCCGTCCGACGTGCGGCACCCTGCCGGGGTCCGGGTGGCCGCCCGCCTTTGTCGGGGCCACGGTCGCCGGGCGCCCCGGGGGCGTCCGGCGACCGGAAGTCTGACAGCGTTTTCGGATATTCGCTGACTCGAATATTTACTGTTAGGAAAGTTTCCTTTATATTCGAATTACCCCCCAGCGAAGGAGCAGTACATGCGTAGAACGGTCACCTTCCTTGCGACGGCGATCATCGCCATCGCCGCCACCGTGTTCATCGCCTCACCGGCCAGCGCGCACGGCTACATCTCGTCGCCGCCGAGCCGTCAGGCCATGTGCGCCCAGGGCCGCGTCTCCAACTGCGGCGACATCATCTACGAGCCGCAGAGCGTGGAGGGCCCCAAGGGCCTGCGAAACTGCCACGGAAACGTCGGTCGGTTCTCCCAGCTCAGCGACGAGAGCAAGGGCTGGCCGGCCACGAGTGTCGGCAACTCGGTCACCTTCAACTGGGTGCTGACCGCCCGCCACGCCACCAGCACCTGGGAGTACTACATCGGCAACACCCGGATCGCGGTCTTCAACGACGGCGGCAGGCAGCCCGGCGCCACGGTCTCGCACAACGTGAACCTGGGCGGCAGGACAGGCCGCCTGAAGGTTCTCGCGGTCTGGAACATCGCCGACACCGCCAACGCCTTCTACTCCTGCGTCGACCTGCAGCGCTGACCCATCCGACCCGCTCCCGCCCCCTCCGCGCCCCGGCGGGGGCGGGGGCGGCTCCCGTCATCCTGGCCGCCGCTCGGGTTTCCCGCAGTGAGCGAGCGACCCGGCGGCGCCCTCCGGCGCCCTACCCTGCCGGGCGGCGCGCAGAGCGTCGGCGAACCGGGCGAGGTCCAGTTCCCTGGCGGGCAGGTCGCCGTTGACCACCGCGCGGGCGCACCCGCGGAACACCTCACTGAAAGCGGAGTAGTAGGAGTACTGCGGGCGTGATTCGGCCTTGCACAGGGCCTGGTGGATCTTCCCGGCCAGTTCCTGGAGCATGGGAGCGGTGATCTCAGGGTCCTCGCCGGGAGGGCCTGCGGCGGCGATGGCCGCCCCCGTCGAGGGATTCGCTCCCGTCCCCGGCGTGCAGTCCGTTCTCCCGGAGAAGCCCGTTTCCGTCCCGGGGGAAACCGAGAGCTGGTCGCAGGTGCGCGGGTCGCGCCGGTATTCCTCGTAGACGGATTCGAGCACCGGCGGATAGCCGCTGCAGGCGAACAGCCGCGCCTGGGCCTGGTGGCCGGTCAGGAAGTCGATGAGCATCCGTGCCTTCTCCGGATTGTCGGAGCGAGCGGAGATCGCCAGGTTGAAACCCCCGAGGATGCCGGCGCCGGGCAGTGCGGCCATGCCGAAGCGCAGACGCCGGTGGCCGTCGTACATCGAGCGGTCTGTGGCCAGGCGGTGAAACGCGAACGGCCAGTTGCGCATGTAGGCCGCCTCCTCGTCGCGGAACGCCTGGAGGCTGCTCTCCTCCGCGGAGTCCTTCGGGCCTCGTGCGAGGAAACCGTCCCTGAAGGCGTTGAAGGTGTCCTGCTTGGAGAAGTTCTCCGCCCCGCGTGCCAGGGTGCCGTTCTCCAGCAGGGCCCGCCAGCGCGCGAGCGCCTCGCGCGTCCGCTCGCCGTTGACTCCCTCGTCCAGCACGATCCGGTCACCGTCGGTGACCCTTCCACCCGCGGACAGGACCGCCTCCAGCAGGTTGACGGTGCCCCCCTCGTAGTCGCCGAGCTGCACGGCGTACCCGCCGTTCGCGGCGGCGTACTTCCAGAGCTGCTCCGTCGTGGTGGGCACGGGCAGGCCGCGGCGATGGAACAGCAGGGGCACGTCGGTGACGAAGGGCACCGCGTACTGGACTCCGTCCACCTGGCCCGTCTTCAGGACGTTGTCCACGAAGAGGCCCGCCTTCTGTGGATCGAGAGGGTACGGAAGGAGATAGCCGCTCCGGGCGAATTCGGCGGTCCAGGCCACGTCCACCGAGAGCACGTCGTAGGCGCAACTCCCCAGCCGGGCACGGCCCGCCATCTCGGCCCGCTCCTCGTCCGTACGCTCGGCCACCTCGACCAGGGTGACCTGGGTGGTGTGCGTGCGGTTCCACTCCTCGATCAGGTCGCGGCGGAAGCTGCCGGCGGTGATGTCGGCGCCGGTCGCCACGGTGAGCCGGTCAGGCCCTCCGCAGTCGGCGGGGAAGGCGGGCTTCCCGGTGAGGAGCGAGGGATCCCTCGCGGTGAGGGAGATGAGCACCGAGGCCAGCACCAGCCCCGCCACCACCCCGGCACCGCCCCAGCGACGCTGGCCGGGGTTCAACCTGCCGAGCAGGGCGCGCGGGCGTCGCGTCAGGCTCATCGAATCTCCTTGGCTGTGGAGATCCCGGGCTCCGGCCCTGGGAGGGAGGTCAACGGCGGTCCTTTCCACGCAGGCTGGAGATCAGGTGTCTCAGCGCCTGCCGCATGTCGGCTCCCGCCTCCACACACTCGCGGTACTTCCCCGCACGCGGGGGAGAGCGATCACAGCCGTTGTCGCCGAGGGCCAGCACATAGAGGGCGTTGACATTGGACGCGCGGGCGAGCGTCCCGCCGACGCCCTTCCCCCGTCGCTCGTTGTCGAAGACGCCCCCGTCGGTCACGACGACGAGGGCACGCCCAGGAGATCCGGCCCGCCGGTTCAGGTTCATGATCATGTCTGATATCGGGGCGTCGGAGCCCTCCGCCCTGGTACCGGCGACGCTCCTGGTCAGTTCGTCGAACTCGGCGCGGCCCGCCGCCGGCTGGAGCTCCCTGACCCGGGTCCTACGGCCGACCGTGGAGAAGGCGCTCAGCGCGAGGTCGTCACGAGGGGTGATCAGCGGTTTGATGTCGGGAAAGGTCTCACGCAGGCGTACCAGCAGGGAGCGGGGCGGTGCGGTCATCGAGCCGGACACGTCGAGGGCGATCTCGGCGTCGAGCCGGGGCAGGAGACCGAAGAACCGGCTCTGGGCCTCTCGCAGTGCCGCGGGGGAGCGCACGACCGCCCTCTCAGCGGAGCGCTCACCGAAGAGCGGGTTGGCGGCCAGCCACGAGCGAAGAAGGCCGAGCACGCTCGTGCGCTCCGCGCTCCGCTCGTCCGGCCAGCTGATCGTGACGAACGGGTAGTCCAGCCCGGAGAGCCCGGGAGAGAAGAACTCCTTGAGCTTGGTCATCCCGCTCGGTGCCCCCTCGGGGCAGTGGGGGTCGTTGAACCGCCCGTCGTTGTAGTCCGTCAGGCTGTGAAACGGGATCACCAGGGCGGGGCTCCGGTTGAGCTCCTCGCCGCCGGTCCCGCGGCTCGCGGTCCTGAACCGGCAGAGCAGCGAGCTGACGCTCTCGGCGACGATGTCGCGCTGCTCCCGGTCCACGATGTCGCCCAGGGGCATGAGGTCGGAGACCGCGACGAGCCCGGCGGTGGAGAGTTCGGGCTGCGGGTAGCTCACCGGCATGCCGAATTTCGATCGGACCACCTTCCACAGGACCGGAAGGCTGTGGCTGCCCGGCCGCCCCGCCGGCAGTTCCTTCCTGACCTTCTCGGCACGCCCGCTGATCATGCCGACCACCAGGCGGTCGGACGCGACCGATGGGCCGATGTCGAGGGTGGCGCCGCCCGCTCCCACGTCCTCGGCGACGAGCCTGGCCTCGCCGGTGCTGGTGGCGACCCAGGCGTCGGCCCGGGGACCGTACAGCCGGCGAAACGGCTCGTCACCCTCCTGGCGTGCGTCGTCGCGGTACCAGTTGTCGCCGAAGGCGTAGGCCAGTTCCCCGACCGAGGGCGCCACCCCCACCGAGATCGTGTACGGTGCGCAGCCGTCCACCAGCCTGCCCTGGACGAACAGGGCGATGCTCTCGCGCAGGGCGGTCACGTTCTCCGGAGCGGTGACGACGCGTAACTCCAGCGGCCGCTCGCAGTCGGGGGGCCAGATCCGGTGGCTCAGCCACGTTCCGCCCTGGACGACCCCCCACGGGACCGTTACGGCCGCGGCGCCGAGGAGGACGCCGATGTAGCCGGCCGACAACTTGAGCACGAACCCCTCCAGCCGCCGGTGCCTCCGCCCGGGCATGCCCGGTGCGGGCCTTCCCGCCGCGCGACGGCGCGCGACGGCCCGTCCGGCCGGTTCGAGCCATCGGCGCAGCAGGCGGGCGAACCTTCCCAGCGTCAGCAGGACGGCCACGGCCAGGCCGATCACCGCGCAGACGAGCAGGGCGAGACCCGTGCCGAGTGCCCGCACCCCGTCCGTCAGCACCGCGAACAGGGTGGTGACGCCGCCGGTGACCAGGGCGGTCGCGGCGATCTCCTTGAGCTTCGCCGGGAGGCCGCCGGGCTGGCCGGCGTCCGGGTCCCGCGAGTCGTCGGCGGGTGAGGAGGGGGAGGGGCCGGACATGGAGATCACTACCTGTTCGACGACGTGAACGACGGGCTCTCAGACGGCCGTACTTCGAACGGGGCACTTCGGGCGGCGAGGTTCCAGGCGATGGATTTTCCTGTGACAGGATTTTGACGGGGTTTCGAGGACGGCGCCTTGGCGTGGGATGAGCGGGGAGCGGCCTTTCCCGGCTCGGCTCCGACCGCGTCAGATCCTAATCCGTCGGCCCGTCGAATGCGATGGATATCTTGATTTCACTGTCTTTTTTATCGACACTAAACATCGATTCGGACACGAGTCTCTATGTTCGCCTTATGGCTGCATTTAGTGACAGGGGAAGTGTTTGCGGCGCACCGCCGTTCGCGGTCTGGTCGCGCGGGGCGGCTCCCCGCGGGCGGCCCTGACCGCTGACGGCCACGGCGGACCCGGCCGGCGGCTCGAAAGGGATGGCCGAGGGTGATCGCGGCACCACGGAAAAGGGCCTCTATTGAATGTGAATCGGAATGGTCGGTGTCGATGCCGTGGACATAGCAGCGCAAAGCGTGCAACATGGCTTTCTGTACGCGCGTTAATTACCCGAACCTCGGTGATTCAACTCGGCGGCAATGGGGAACAGATATCGTGCGTTCAGGGTTCCCAGCGCCCGTCTGGGCAGGGGTCGGCACTGTCGAGGTGATCGTTGGCTCGTCGCACAAAAAAATTCGCCGATATGGCCACGGCGCTTCTGGTAGTTGTTGGAATCCTGGTCGGGCTGCCGATTGGAATGGTCGGAGAATATTTTCCGGAAACGGTGGCCGAGAACCGGATCACCTGGGTCGCGATTTTCGGGTTGACCGCCTTCCTCATCGTCCTGCTGACCCGGCTGACGCCGGAACTGATGAAGTCGCGCGCTCACGGCGGGCTCTTTCGGGTGCCCGAGAGAAAGGCGGGGTGGGTCCGCAGAACCGAGCTGGACGACGTGGTCTCCACTCTGACGATGAGAGGCTCGGGAACGATCGGCCTGACCACCGGCATCGCCGGGGCGGGCGGTTTCGGTAAGACGTCCCTGGCCGTGGAGGCGTGCCACAGCGGTGAGGTGAGGAAGTGGTTCAAGGGCGGTGTCATCTGGGTCACGGTGGGCCGCGACCGCACCGGTGTCGACATCGCGGCGCTGGCCAACGACGTCACGGAGGCCGTGACGGGCACTCGGCCGGAGTTCTCCAGCCCGGAGCAGGCCGGCCACCGGATGGCCGAGATCCTGGCGGAGCGGGGCCAGACGCTGCTGGTGGTCGACGACGTGTGGAGCCTGGCACAGCTGAGACCCTTCCTGGCCGCGGCGGTGCGGTCCCGGGTGCTGGTGACGACCCGCCTGCCCAGAGCCCTTCCCCCGAACGCGATCGCGATGATCGTCGACGAGATGGCGCCGCGGGTGGCCGTCCAGTTGCTGAGCCGTGGGCTACCGCCGATGAACCCCGGCGTCGTCAACAGCCTGATGGGCCTGACGGGAAGATGGCCGCTGCTACTGGACCTCGTCAACGCGCGCCTGCGTGACGAGCACGGTGGCGGGGTGAACGCCGACGTCGCCGCCCGCCGGGCGGCCGAGCGGCTCGGCCGGGCCGGACCCGCCCCCCTGGACGTCACCATTCCCCGCCAGCGGGAGACCGCAGTGCGCGTGACGGTCGAGCACAGCCTCGAAGCTCTCGGCGTGTTCGACCGTGCCCGCTTCCTTGAGCTGGGCGTCTTCCCGCAGGACGCCGACATACCGGTCGGCACCGCCGGGCTTCTCTGGCGCGCCACCGCCGGACTCACCTCCGAGCAGACCGAGCGCCTCTGCGCGAGGCTGCACGACCTGTCACTGATCGACAGGCACGAGACGGAGGGAACGGTGCCGTCGATCACGATCCACGACGTCGTCCGTGCACACCTCCGCTCGGAGTACGGGCTGGGGAGAGAGCGCGTCGAGGCGGCCAACCGCGACTTCCTCGACGAGGCCCGCAAACTGATCCCCGACGACGACCTCGCGGCGGACGCCGAATGGTGGAGACTGCCCAGGGAGGTGCCCTATCTCTGGGACCATCTGCTGTTCCACCTCGCCGAGGGGAGAAGGCATCGGGAGCTGGAGTCGCTCCTGCACGACGTGCGATGGTTCGTCACCCGGATACGAGCCTTCGGGGTGGCAGCGGCGGAGTCGGATCTGATGCTGTCGACCTCCCGCTCCGTCGCCGGGGTCCGGCAGCTGATCGCCCGGAGCGCACACCTGCTCACCCCCTTCGAATCGGATGCCGTCTCCACCGCGAACCTGCTGGCCCGCCTGTACGCGTTCCCGCCGATGCGGGCGTCGATCGAGCGCTACAGCCAGGAGACCGAGACCCCCTTCCTGAGAGCCCGCTGGCCGCTGCCCGACATCGGCGCCACCTGCCTGCTGGGAACGCTGACCTCGACGACGAAACGGCTGAGGGACGTTTCGATCACACCGGACGGATCGAGATTCGTCGTCCACGGCCGCGACGGTGTGCAGATATGGAAGGCAGACGGCACTACCCGGACAACGCTGGCCACTCATCGGAAGCCGGTTCACGAGGTCGCCGCCGCGCCGGACGGTTCGTGGCTGGTGACCCGTTCCGGACGCCGGAGAGTGCAGGTCTGGGGGATCGACGGCACCCAGAGAGCGATCCTGGAGAACGGCGTCGGCAGGCTTGCCGGGATGGTGGTCGCGCCGGACGCCTCGTGGCTGGCGACTCTCTCCGTGCGGGGAAGGGTCGCCCTGTGGAACCCCGAAGGAAGCAGGCGCGCCGTACTGAAGAGCGGAATCGGCAGGCTTGCCGGGATGGTGGCCGCGCCGGACGCCTCGTGGCTGGCCACCTTCTCCGTGCGGGGAAGGGTCGCCCTGTGGAGCCCCGAGGGGAGGAAGCGCCTGACCCTCAGGAGCCCGGTCAGGGTGAGGACCAAGCCGCGAACCCTGAGGGACACCCTGCTGATGCGCGGCTGGAACCAGGAGAACGAGAAGGTCTCCGGCCGGAACAGGCCGATACGCGAGGTCTCCAAGATGGCCGTCTCGCCGGACGGCGGCTGGCTGGCGACCCTCTCCGGAGACGGGAGCGTGCGCCTGTGGGGAGTCGACGGCGACGAGCGAGCCGTTCTGACGGGACACACCGGAGCGGCACCCGGGATCCGCATCGCCCCTGACGGCAGCTGGCTGGCCACCTGGACGTCCACCGGCTCGGTCCGGCTGTGGGAGTCCGACGGCAGGCAGCGGGCCGTTCTGTCCGGGCATGCCGGGGTGGTGCGTCAGGTGGTGATCGCTCCTGACAGCAGCTGGCTGGCGACCCTTTCCGAGGATCGGAGCGTGCGGCTGTGGGAGTCCGACGGCAGGCAGCGGGCCGTTCTGTCCGGGCATGCCGGGGTGGTGCGTCAGGTGGTGATCGCTCCTGACAGCAGCTGGCTGGCGACCCTCTCCGGGGAGCAGAGCGTGCGGCTGTGGGAGTCCGACGGCAGCGAACGGGCAGCTCTGTCCGGGCATGCCGGGGTGGTGCGTCAGGTGGTGATCGCTCCTGACAGCAGCTGGCTGGCCGCCTGCTCGCAGGACGGGGAGATCCGGATCTGGCAGTCTGAGCGCTCCGGGCGGCAGAGCCGCAGGGGCCGGACCGGGATGGTGCGCAAGGTGACCATCTCCCCCGAGGGGAACTGGATCGCCACACACTCCGGCGACGGCTCGGTGAAGCTCTGGAACGAGGACAGGATAGAAGGAGCGACCCTCACCGTTCCCATCGAGACCGGTCACTACGGCGCGATCTCGCCGGACAAGACGTGGCTGGCCGTCTGGTCCGGTGATCACGTGATCCGGATACGCGGAGCCGGTGGCCGCAGGAGGGCCATTCCGACGGGGCACACCGGACGCGTGCGGGGAGTGGCGATCGCCCCCGACAGCACCTGGCTGGCGACCTGGTCGGCCGACCGGACCGTACGGCTCTGGGGCGCGGGTGGCAGCAGGAGGGCGGTGCTGGCCGGTCACACCGGGCCGGTGCGTGAGGTGGTGATCGCCCCCGACAGCACCTGGCTGGCCACCTGCTCGGAAGACGGCACCGCGCGTATCTGGTGGGCCGACGGCACCGAGCGGGCAGTACTGGTCGCGAACATCCGGGCGACCGCTCACATCCTCATCTCACCGGACGGCGCCTGGCTCGCCACCCTGTCCATCTACGGAAGAATCCAACTCTGGAAACCGGACGGCAGCAGGTACGCCGCCCTGAAAAGCAGGGTGGAGGCCATGGACGAGATCACCGTCGCCCCCAACGGCAGGTGGTTCGCCATCGTCTCGGTCAACGGGACGGCGGGTCTGTGGGGAGCCGACGGAAAGGCACGGGCCTCGCTCAAGGGATGCCCGGGAGCGGCCCGGCAGGTGGCGATCGCCCCCGACGGCACCTGGCTGGCCGCCTGCTTCGAGGACGGCACCGCGCGTGTCTGGTCGGCCGGCGGCAGGGATCGGGCGACGCTGCCCGCGAACTCGGGAAAGATTCGCGGCGTGGCCGTCTCCCCGGACAGCAACCTGCTCGCCACCTGCTCGGACGACGGAACCATCCGGCTGTGGGACAGGTACGGCGAGCCGGCGGGCGCCGGAGCCAGGGTCGAGGCGGGTCTCAACTGTCTGGCCTGGTTCCCCAACGGCTTCGGTCTGGCCGCCGGGGGAGACCAGGGCCTGTACGGCTTCGACCTCTACCCGCCCCCAGCCTGAACCAAGGGCGAGCGGTTTTTGGTGTCGCCGACCGGCCCTCTTCGAGGAACGCTCGTACGAAGGCGCGCGCAGGTCACAAGGCATTTTCTCGTTCCCGGCCCGCACACCGACCAGACATCAACCGGTGGATCCGGATTGCAGCGCAGGCTGGGTCAACGGAAGGTAGAGGTCCGGTGGAGCACGACGGTGGAGATGTGCCCGGCCACCTTGGCGACCAGCGGCCCATAGGAGGCGCGAGTGGTCTCGTCGAAGCGGGTGATCGGGCCGCAGATGGAGACCGAGCCGAACACCGTGCCGTCCGGGCGGAGTACGGCCGCCGCCACACTGCCGGCGGCCGACTGGCGTTCGCCGGTGCTCTCGGCGTAGCCCAGGCGGCGGATCCGCCCGACCTCCGCCAGCAGGGCGTCCGGGGTGACCAGGGTGTGCGGGGTCAGCGCCTCGAAGGGCTGGAGCCGCAGGAACTCGCTGATGTCGCGGTCGGACATGGCGGCCAGGATGGCCTTGGACGACGAGCCGGCGTGCAGGGAGTACGGTCGGCCGACGGCGACGGTCATCCGTACTTCGCGAGGGCTTTCCACCTGGTCCAGGTAGATGCGGGTCCACCCCTGCCTGATCGACAGCGTGGCGGTCTCTCCCGTGGCCTGGACGAGGTTGCGCAAGAAGGGGTGGACGGCGGCCTGGAGGCCGAGGCTGGAGATGGCGCTGAGGCCCACGCTGAGCGCGCCGACGCCCAGCGTGTAGCGCTTGGTCTCCTCATCGAACCGGAGGAAGCCGTCGTTGCTCAGCGTCTTGAGGATGCGGTGCGCCACTGCCTTGGGCAGGCCGAGGCGGCGGGAGATCGCCGAGACGCCGATGCCTGTGGAGTTCTCCTCGGCGACCGTGTAGATCACCTGCAGGGCCCGAGTGAGGCCCGACGCCGATGCCGGATCGGAGGTCTCCACGGCCATACTGCTTTCCGCGCTGGAAGTCATCGGCGCCCTCACCGTCACCCGTTGGCCAAGAGTCGATCAATATACTGGTCACGGAGGGGCATCCGATGATCATCCGCCTCGGTGATGACGCGTGTCAGGCGGTCGAGAAGGGCGTTCCCGTCCGATGCCAAGCGCTCCCTGGCCTCTCCCGCCGGGCGATAGCCGTCGACGGCCCCCGCCCGGATGGCTCCGCCCTCCGTCAGCAGCTCCTCCAGGGCGAGCACCCGCTGCCGCGTGACGTGCAGTTCCTGGGCGAGTTGCCAGACCAGCGACACCAGCCGGTCGGTGTGCGGGTCGTCGAAGTAGTGGATCTCCGTCATACCGTCGTCTCCGGCTTCTCCGCGCACAGCACGGCCCAGGGGAAGAACCATTCCCGGCGCTCCGGCCTGTCACCGGACAGCAGACCGCGTTCCCGCTCGTCGAAGGGCGTCCAGCGGGCGCCGGTCAGCCCCGCCTCGGCGCAGACGCGTGCCGTGTCGATCCCGAACAGGTCGCGGAAGTACGGTTCGTTGTTGCGTTCGGCGTGCTCATAGACGGTGGCGTCGCGCACCGGGTCGCCGGTGGGCCAGAACTCCAGGAAGCGCACCGATCCGCCGGGGCGGAGCAGCCTGGCGGCCTCGGCCAGCGTCGCCGCGATCTCCGCGCCGGGCATCTCGTGCAGCACCATCGTCCCCGTGACCAGGTCGGCGGAGCCGTTCTCCAGACCGGTGGCGCTCCCGAAGGCCTGCCGGTAGCGAAGGGAAAGGCCCGCCGAGACCGCTTGGGCGTGCGCGAGGCGCAGGTTGGGGGCCGACAGGTCGATGCCGACGATCTCCGCGTCAGGGTACTTCGCCGCCAGCGGGCGGGTGCTCTTGCCGAATCCGCAGCCGATGTCGACGACCCGGGCTGCCCCCGGCAGGTCGGGCAGCGCGGTCTCGGCGAACAGGCGGTGGAACTTGTAGCCGTCGTTGTCTCGCAGCATCACCACGCGGGCGCCCAGTTCATAGATGAACGCCGAGGCGTCGGCGGCGAAGAACGAGCCGGGCTGCAGATGGATGTCGACGTCGGTATACCAGTCGGGCAGGCTGAGCCCCGGGTCGAGTTCCGGCGATCCGGGCACGTCGAGACCGCTGGACAGTTCCTTCCTCAGGCGCAGTACCGCGTCGCCCGCGGCGCGCCACAGCATCTTCTGCTGCTGGCGTTCCAGGTGGGCGAACCACGGATAGAGCGGGGACCGGCGCAGCGCCGAGGTCGCGCCGGCGAGGGTGGTGACATCGCCGGCGCCGTCACCGCCGCGGGCGTCGGCGGCGAGGCGTGGATAGAGTTCGTGGGCCCAGCGGGCGCGCAGCCCGCCGACGAAGTCGACAGCCGAACGTTCGTCCAGGCTGAGATGCTCCTCTACGTCGAGCATCATTCACCTCCGGTCAGGGGAAGGTCATCTGTCTTCGAGGGTTCCTCGGGCGAAGGCAGGTCGCGTAGGTGAGGCGGCAGGATCGGGCGGTGCTCGGGCTCCCAGCAGAAGTCGCCGCGTTCGGTGTGATATTCGGTGCTCAGCGGTCCGCCGACCGTGCGGAACAGCATGAGGTTGCCGGTGAGCGAGCCGAACGGCCCGTGCCACTCTTCGGGAGGACGCCAGAAGTAGGCGCCCGGACGCATGATCCCCAGATGCCCGACCAGTTCGCCGGAGAGCAGGAACATCTCCTCCACGACTGGATGCCGCTCCGCCTTCTGCCCCTGGCGCAGCGGCATTGTGCCGAGAACCCAGGTCTCGTCCCCGGTCACCGGGTCACGGCGCAGCCATTTGCGGCCGGCCCCCGGCGGGAACTCGGGGTGGAAGCCGCCGCCCCACGCTCCGTCGAGCGCGTCGATACGCTCGACGACCCGCTCGCTCACGAGCGTGGGCAAGTGGCTTGAGGTGGGGATGGCGTGCGCCTCGGCGGCGAAGAACGTCAGCACCACCGCGCCCGCCGGTGAGGACATGCCCGCCCGATGGTAGCCGGAGGGCAGGTGGCCGTAGGAGTAACGCCCGTAGTCCACCTCGCCGATCCGCAGCGACCCGGAGAGGACGAAGAACTCCTCATCGGTGTCCAGCGCCTCGTCCCGTTCCCTGCGCCATCCGGCCGGATAGCGCACCAGCGTGCTGCAAGCCCCGGTGGCGGCGTCGCGGCTCAGCTCGCGCACCTCCGCGCCTTCCCTGACTCCCCCCGCGCCGCTCCACGCGAGGCGCTGGGTCTGCAGGAACTCGATGAAAGGACGGTTCACGTCGTGACCTCCGAAGAGTCGAACAGCCGGGGGCCCGGCAGCTCACCGGGATGGAAGCAGGCGACCTCGCGCCCCGTGGCGTCGGTGACCGGCTCGGGCGACTCAACGCGGCAGCGCGGCCGGGCGATCGGGCAGCGCGGGTGGAAAGCGCAGCCGGGGGGCAGGTCGAACTGCGACGGCGGGCTGCCCGGCAGCACGATCCGCTCCCGCGCGCCGGTGCGGCCCAGCGAGGGAGCGGCCGACAGCAGCGCGGCGGTGTAAGGGTGCAGGGGGGCGCTCACCAGTTCGTCGCAGGATGCCTGTTCGACGATCCGGCCGAGGTACATCACGGCCACGCGGTCGGCCAGGTGGTGCACCAGCGCCAGGTCGTGCGAGACGATGAGATATGACATCGTTCTCTCGCGCTGGAGGGCGCGCAGCAGGTTGATGATCTGTGCCTGGATCGACACGTCCAGAGCCGACACCGGTTCGTCGGCCACCAGCACGTCCGGTTCCAAGGCCAGGGCGCGGGCGATGGCGATGCGCTGCCGCTGCCCGCCGGAGAACTGCGCCGGCCGCCGGTCGAGGGCGTCGGGCGGTAGACCGACCTGTCCCAGGAGGGCGAGTACCCGCTCGCGGCGGTGCGCCCGGGAGGCCAGGCCGTGGGCGCGCAGTGGCTCGCCCACGATGCGTTCCACGTTCATCCTCGGATCGAGGCTCGCGTAGGGGTCCTGGAACACCATCTGGACCCTGCGCCGGAAGGGGCGCATCCGGCGTTCGGACAGGCCGGTGACATCCTGCCCGTCGAATATGATCTGGCCGTGTTCGGGCCGGTGACCGCCCATCATGGTCAGTGCGAGAGTTGTCTTGCCGGAACCGGACTCCCCGACGAGCGCGACCGTCTCGCCGCGGCGCAGGTCGAGGCTCGCCCCGTCCACGGCGCGCAGCGGCCGTCCGCCGCTGAGGAAGGTGACGCTCACGTCCCGTGCGGACAGCAGCACATCCGAAGCGGGAGCCCGGTCCAGGTCAGGGGTCGTGCCGGAAGCAGGTTCTGGGGTCATCGGGCGTCCTCCTCAAGCGGTCGCCAGCACATCACGCCGTCGATCTCGGGAGGTTCCTGGCCGAGGCAGGTCTCGTCGGCATGGGGGCATCTCGGGGCGAACCAGCAGCCCTCGGGTCGTTCCGCCGAGGTCGGCGGGCTGCCGGGGATCGGCCGCAGTTCGGCCCGCGAGGGGTCGAACCGCGGCACGGCGGCGATCAGCCCCCGGGCGTAGGGGTGGCGGGCCCGGCGCAGGATCTCCCGGGTGGGGCCCTGTTCGACGAGCTTGCCGGCATAGGCCACCAGTACCCGGTCGCACACCTCTGCGGCGACGGCCAGGTCGTGGGTGATCAGCAGCAGCGAGGTGTCCCCGAGGGTGGTTCGCAGCACGTCGAGGATCTGGGCCTGGATGGTGGCGTCCAGGGCGGTGGTGGGCTCGTCGGCGATGATCAGACTGGGCCTGTTCACCAGGGCCAGTGCGATGACGACGCGTTGGCGAAGCCCGCCGGACAGCTGGTGAGGATAGGCGGTCATCCGGTCGGCGGGGGCGGGTACGCCGACCGCGGACAGGGTGGCCACGACCGCGTCGGCGGCGGCGCGTTTGCCGATCCGCTGGTGGCGGCGGACCGCCTCGACGAGTTGGGATCCGATGGTGCGTACCGGGTTGAGCGAGGTCAGCGGGTCCTGGAACACCATGGCGGTGTCCTTGCCGCGCATGCGCCGGAGGGCGGGTTCGGCCGCCCCGACCAGCTCGGTGCCGGAGATCTGCACCGAACCGGTGACCCGGGCGTGTTCGGGGAGCAGGCCGAGCAGGCTCAGCCCCAGCATCGTCTTGCCCGAGCCTGACTCGCCGACCAGGGCCACGCGCTCACCGGGCTCGATGCGCAGGGACACGCCCCGCACCACCTCGCGCCAGCCGGTGGCCGTGGCGAAGGCGACCCGCAGGTCTCTGACGCTCGCGACCGCTCGTGTGGTCTCGTTCATTATCCCGCCCGCGTGTTCTTGAGCCGGTCGCGAGCGGTCAGCCCGTCACCGAGCAGATTGGCCGCCAGCACCGAGGCCACGGTGGCCGCGGCGGGCGCGAGCATCAGCCAGGGGGAGGTCGCCAGATAGGACTTGCTCTCGGCCAGCATGTTCCCCCAGGTGGGCACTCCGAGCGGGGCGCCGAGGCCGAGGAAGGACAGACTGCTCTCCGCGATGAGCATGTCGGCGAACATGAAGGCGGCCATCACCTGAAGCGTGGGCCGCAGCGCCGGGAGCACATGGGAGAAGACCGAGGCCAGGCGTCCGACGCCGATGAGCCGGGCGGCGGTGACATATTCGCGCTTGGCGAGGCCCAGGGTCTCGGCGTAGACCACGCGGGCGAAGGTCGGCCAGCTCACCAGGCCGAGTGTCAGCGCCAGTGGCCAGAAGCCGTGCCCGACCACGGCGATGACGGTGATCGCGGTGACCAGATAGGGAAAGGAGATACCGATGTCGACGGCACGGGTCAGCACGACCCGGACCCAGCCGTGCGACCAGCCCGCCCCGACGCCGATCATCGTGCCGGTGACGGCCCCGAGCGTGGTGGCGACCATGCCTATGCCGAGGGACCAGGAGGTGCCGGCGAGCACCCGGGACAGCACGTCGCGGCCGAGCTGGTCGGTGCCGAGCAGGTGGTCGCCGCCGGGAGCGAGCAGCCGGCGGGCCAGCTCGGAGGCGCCCGGGTCGTGCGGCTCCAGCATCCGATGGGTGAGGGCCAGCAGGACGAGGACGGCGCACATCCCGACTCCCACGGCCAGGGAGAGTGGCGAGCCCCGGCCGGGGCGGCGGCGCAGCAGGCCGCGCGGTTCCGCGGCGGAGGGGGCGCTCATGCCCGGCCCCGGCGCAGTCGGGGATCGGCGATCTGGAAGATCGAGTCCATGACGACGTTGACGGCGAAGACGAGCAATGCCACGACGCAGACCGACGCCTGGACGACGGGGAAGTCCAGGTGCGTCACGGAGTTGACGAGCAGCAGGCCGAGACCCGGCCAGGAGAAGAGGAATTCTGTGATCATCGAACCGGACATCATGTAGGCGAACTGGGCGCCGAGCAGGGCTGTGGTGGCCAGCAGGGCGTTGGGGAGCACATGCCGTACCAGCAGGGTGGTCGGGCCGGCGCCGGTGGCGCGGGCGGTACGGACATAGTCCTGATTCATCGACTCCGACACGTTCGCCGCCGAGACCCGGATGAGCTGGGGCGACAGGAACGCGGCGAGGGTCAGGGAGGGCAGTATCCACTCCAGGCCGCCCCCGCCCGACACCGAGGGGAGCACGCCGAGCCAGACGGCGAAGATCTGGATGAGCAGCAGCCCGACGATGTAGGCCGGGATGCCCTGGGCGATGCTGGTGAGGCCGTTCACCAGCCGCCGGGGCCCGGTCTGCGACCGGGCCCCGAGCCAGCTCCCGATCGGGATGGCGATGAGCATGTTGACGATGGTGGCCAGGGCGGCCAGCTCCAGCGTGGGCGGGAGCTGGCGCAGCACCAGGTCGAGGGCGGGTTCGCCGGTGGACAGCGAGCTGCCGAAGTCCAGCAGCAGCATGTTGCCGATGAACGTGGCATATTGCATGACCAGCGGGCGGTCGAGGCCGTATTGCGCGCGCACCTGCTCCAGCGTCTCCGGCGAGCTGTCCTCGCCGGCCAGGATGCGGGCCGGATCTCCGGTGAGCCGCAGCAGGAAGAACAGCGCGGTCGAAACGACCATGATCAGGACCACGACCTGGATGAGACGAGGTCCGACGGTACGGAGGATCCGGCGGGCCACGGTGAGCCCGGTCGAGGCCGCCGTCGCGGCGGGTGGGGTGGTGAGTGCCTGCTCGGCCATCGGCGGCACCTCCTTTCGGTGTCGGCGCTCAGCCGCCGACGGTCATCTGCTCGTAGTGGATGAACCGGCTGTCGTTGAGATAGCCCTGTACGCCCTTGGCGGTGGCGTTGACGTCGGTCTGCTGCACCAGATAGAGGGACGGCGGGTTGTCGTGCACCTTCCGCGCCAGCTCCTGGAGTGTGGACAGCCGCTTGGCCTCGTCGAACTCGTTGTTCGCCTGCTCGATCAGCGGCATGACGCTCTTGTCGCAGAAGAAGGCGGTGGCCTTGGCGCAGGAGAAGATGCGGTAGGCGCGGATGGCGTCCATCCAGGGGGCCGAGTTCCACGACAGGCCGAACATGTCGCCGCTCCAGCCGTTGGTCTGGTATTTCTCCAGCCACTCGGCGAAGGTCATCTGCCGCAGGGTGAGCGTGACACCGACCTTGGCGAGGTCGGCGGCGACCGCCTGGTAGAGCTGGTCGTCCGCCGGATAGGAGCCCACGACCACGTCGGCGGTGAGGCTCAGCCCCTTGTCGTGCCCGGCCTCCTTGAGCAGTTCCTTGGCCTTCTCCGGGTCGTACGGATAGGGCTGGGTCTGCGGGTCGTAGCCGAAGGTCGACTCCGACGCGCCCTGCCCGGTCACCTTGGCCAGGTCGCCGGTCAGGTTGGTGACGATGGCCTGCTTGTCGACCGCGTAGTTCAGCGCCTGGCGCAGCTTCTGGTCGGCCACCTTGGAACCGGACTTCGTCTGGTAGAACGCCAGGGACATGACCTGCGGCGCGGGGTCGGTCTGCGGGGTGCCGCCCGCGGCGCGCACCTGCTCGATCTGGTCGGGGTTGAGCTGGATCGCCACCTCGATCTGTCCCGACTGCAGCGCCTGGAGCCTGGCGGCGGCGTCGGGCAGCTTGATGACCTGGAGCTTGTCCACCTTGGGCTTGCGCCAGGAGTCGGGGTTGGCCGACAGCTCCCAGCGGTTCTGAGTGATCGAGTCCACCTTGAACGACCCGGTGCCGACCGGCGCGTTCGCGAACGCCTTGGGGTCCTGCTGCCACGCCTTGGGTGCGACGATGTAGAGCTCGGACAGGACCTTGGGCAGGATCGGGTCCGGCTTGGCCGTCGTCACCTCCACGGTGCGGGGGTCCACGGCCTTGGCTCCGGAGACGTTCATCAGGTCGACGCCCACCGGAGTGGATCGGGCGGCCTCGCTGTTCACGTGGTCGATCGTCGCGATGACGGCTGAGGCGTCGAACACCTCGCCGTTGGAGAACTTCACGCCCTCGCGCAACGTGAACCGCCAGCGGGTCGGCTCGACCTGTTCCCAGGACGTTGCCAGCGCGGACTGTACTGTGCCCTTGGCATCCACGAGGGTGAGCGCGTCGAAGATCGCGGACCACGTGTAAATGCTCGGGCTGCCGGTGGCGGTGAAGGGATTGCCCTGTCCTGGAGCCAGCGACGCCACGCCGACCCGCAGCGTCTGTGTCTTCCCGCCGCCCGAGGCCGGGGTCCCGCCGTCGGTCGAACCGGACGAACAGGCGCTGGACAGGAGCAGTGCCGCGCCCGCGGCGATTGCGATGCCGAGTCGGTGGTTGTTCACACCGTGTCCCTACGTTTTCATGGTCGCCGCCTGAGAAGGCGGCCCCGTGTTCCATAACAGAAGCTGTTCCTATAGAAGGAACGTTGTCCCGATTAGCGAAAAGGATTGCCGAGTTCTTCCCGTCAGGTCAAGGGATGAGGCCGGATCGTTTCCTTATGTGAGACAGGGGTCCGATAAATGTGCGTCGTCGGCTCCACCTCCACCAGCCCGCCGTACGGCAGGGCGAAGGCTGCGGGCTCGGCGCCGCGCACCGTCACCACGCCCATCCCGGGGACCGGCCCCGACCGGGGTGCGGCCCGGGGTCGCGCGGTCCCGGGATACTCGTCGATCTCGATGGCGGCCCGCTCGGCCAGCCGTACCGAACTCAGCCGGTGCTCGGTGGTATCGGGCAGGCCGAAGGCGTGGTTGAGCACCTGGATGCGGGCCCGCCGGTCGCTGGCCCGGACCGCGCCGAGCCGCGACTCCACCACCCGCCGGCTCTCTTCGAGGTCCGGGGTCGCCAGTACCGCGATGAACACCCCGTCCACCGGATCCCGTTGCCGGGGCAGCGCGAACCCGGGCACCTCACCGAGGATCTGGGTGAGGTACACCCCCTCCCCGCCGGTACCGGCGAGCTGGGCCGCGCGCAACGGCAGCGTGCCCAGCCGCAGCGGCGGGACGAGCACCGTGAAGCCCGCGCGTTCGGCGTCGAGCACTGCCTGGTCCACGTCGCGCACGGCCAGTTCGAGCGCGGCCCAGCCGTACGTCGTGAACGGTGCCGGCGGGCTGCCCTCAGTCCGGACGAGCCGCACGTCGCCGCCCTGGCCGCCGGGTGGGCCCACGGTGATCCTGTCTCGTTCTCCATCCGGCCGCACGGTCCAGCCGAACGCGGCGAGGTAACGTCCGGCCGCCGTCGGGGGATCGGGCACCCCGACGGTCACCCGGACGATCGGGCCCGCGCTCACAGGAGGTGCACCGCCTGGAAGCGCAGGTAGGAGGCCAGGGCCTCCACGCCGAGCTCCACGCCGAGCCCGCTGCCGCGCCGCCCGGCGAACGGGGCCGCGGTGTTGAAGCCGAAGCCGTTGACGCCCACCGACCCGCTGTCCATCCGGGAGGCCAGGGCCACGCCGCGTTCCTCGTCCGCGGTCCAGACCGATCCGGCCAGGCCGAAGTCGGAGTCGCCCGCGAGTGTGAGAGCCTCCTCCTCGGTGTCATAGGGGATGACCGCCAGCACCGGGCCGAAGATCTCCTCCTGGCATATCCGCATGTCGTTGGTCGCGTCGGCGAACACCGTGGGCTCGAAATACCAGCCCGGCCGGTCCGGCGCGCCACCTCCCGTGGTCAGTCTGGCGCCCTCGTCGAGTCCCGAGCGCACATAGGAGGCGACCCGGTCCCGATGTTCGGCGGTGATCAACGGGCCGACCCGGGTCGCCGGGTCGAACGGGTCGCCGACCGCCAGTCCGGCCGCGAACGCCGTGACGGCCTCCACCACCTCGGCATATCTTCGCCGGGGGGCCAGGATCCGGCTGTGGATGAAGCAGTTCTGGCCGCTGAACAGGAAGCCGAGCACGCCGAGCGAGCCGACGAAGGCCGACAGGTCGGCGTCCTCCAGCAGGACGGCCGCCGACTTGCCACCCAGCTCCAGCGTCACCGGTTTAAGGGCGCGCCCCGCCAGTTCGGCGATGCGCCGCCCGGCCGCCGTCGACCCGGTGAAGCCGATCTTGTCGATTCCCGGGTGGGTGACCAGCCACTCACCGGTCCTGGCGTCGCCGGGCACGATGTTGAGCACGCCGTCCGGAATCCCCGAGGCCGCGACCGCCTCGGCCAGGAGGTAGGACTCCAGCGGCGCCTGCGGCGGCGGCTTGAACACCGCCGTTCCACCCGCGGCGAGGGCCGGGGCGAGTTTGTACATCGGCAGGGTCAGCGACCCGTTGTAGGGGGTGATCGCGGCGGTCACCCCGATCGGCTCGCGGCGCACGATGGAGTGCCGGATCGGTGAGGTGGCCTCGGGGGCGGCCCGC
Organism: Streptosporangium sp. NPDC001681; assembly: GCF_040298085.1. Taxonomy (NCBI): domain Bacteria; kingdom Bacillati; phylum Actinomycetota; class Actinomycetes; order Streptosporangiales; family Streptosporangiaceae; genus Streptosporangium; species Streptosporangium sp. NPDC001681. The sequence goes on from NZ_JBEOZN010000071.1 coordinate 44,545, forward strand.
CGCTCCTCGGTCACCAGGGTGCGGATCACCTCGGCGTAGTAGCGCAGCAGCTCGCTGCCCCGCAGCGTGGAAGCCCGTCTCCCGCCCACGGGTCGTCCGGTCTCCCAGGCGAGCAGCGTGGTCAGCTCGTCGATCCGCTCGTCGAGCAGCCCCGCCAGCCGGTCAAGGGCCGCCGCCCGTTCCCCGGCGGGCCAGGTGCGCCACCCGTCCGGGTCCCGGAAGGCGGCGCGGGCCGCGGCCACCGCCGCGTCCACGTCATCGCGCCCGGCGCACGGGACACGGCCCACCGGTTCCTCGGTGGAGGGAGAGATCACCTCGACCGTTTCATCCGAGATCGGCGCGACCCGCCTGCCGCCGATGAACAGGTGGTCGTGCCGGTAGAAGGTGCTCATCGTGCCTCCGTGAGGTAGGCGGCGGGCATGCCCGGCTCCATCGACGTCCACACGCTCTTGGGCCTGGTGTACAGGTTGACCGCCTCCGTTCCGTTCTCGTGGCCGAACCCCGACCGGCCGACGCCGCCGAACGGCACCAGGTCGGACAGGATCCGGTAGGTGTTGATCCAGACCGTGCCGACGCGCAGTTCGGCCGCCATCCGGTGGGCACGGCCGACGTCGCGCGTCCACACCCCGGCGGCCAGCCCGAACCGCGTGCGGTGGGCCAGTTCGACCGCCTGGCGTTCGCCGTGGAAGGGCGCCACCGACACCACGGGTCCGAAAATCTCATCGGTCAGCAGCGGTGCGTCCGGCGCGACGTCGGCGAACACGGTCGGCGGGACGTAGAAGCCGTTCCTGAGCCGGGGGTCGTCCGGCGTCGCGCCCTGCGCGACCAGGCGCGCCCCGCCCGCACGGCCCTCATCGATGTAGCCCAGCGTTTTTTCCGCCTGAGGCAGAGTCACCTGCGGCCCCACCTGGGTGCCGGGCTCACGCGGGTCGCCTACCCGCAGGACGCTCGTCCGCGCCGCCAGTCGGTCGACGAAATCAGCGTATGCCGGTTCCTCGACGTAGACCCTTGACCCCGCCACGCACATCTGGCCGCACGCTCCGAAGATCCCGCCGAGTACCCCTTCAAGAGCCGCGTCCAGGTCGGCGTCGGCGAACACGAGCTGGGGCGACTTGCCGCCGAGCTCCAGCGCCGAGGGCGCGAAATGCCCAGCGGCGGCCTGCGCCACCGCGCGGCCCGCCGGATGGGATCCGGTGAACACCACCAGGTCGGTCCGCTCGTCGCCCACCAGGGCCCGCCCGACGTCGGCCCCGCCGGGCAGGATCTGCCCGACGCCCTCGGGTAGCACCTCGGCCAGGATGCCGGCCAGCACCAGCGCGGTCAGCGGCGTCTCCTCCGCCGGCTTGACGATGCTGACGTTGCCGAACGCCAGCGCCGGGGCCAGCTTCTTGGCCGCGAAGAAATAGGGAACGTTCCAGGGGATGATCCCCACCGCGATGCCGTACGGCTCCCGCACGGTATAGGTGTGGAACGGGCCGGGCACCGGGATGACCGTGCCGGTCACCTTGTCGGCATAGCCGCCGTAATACTCGAAGCAGGCCGCGGCCCGCTCTGCCTCGCGTCGCGTGTCGCTCAGGAGCTTGCCGGTGTTGAGTGTCTCCAACTGGGCGACCTCCTCGACCCGCGCGCGCATCCGGCGGCCGACCTCGACCAGCAGCCGTCCCCGCTCACTCGCCGGCATGCCGCGCCAGCCGGGCAGCGCTCGGGCCGCCGCGCTCAGCGCGACCTCGGCGTCGCCGGGCGCGACGTCGCCGATGACCTGTCCGTCGATCGGGCTGTAGATCTTGCTCATCGAGCGGTCAATCCCTTCCGTACGCGCTCCGGCAGCGGAGCGGTGAGCATGCTCGCGGCCATCACATGGGCGCGGGAGCGGTCCTCGTCGGCGGCGATCTCGGCCAGCTCGGCCAGCCGCTGCCGGCGCTTGGCGGGGTCGCGCTGGGCGAGCCTTATCGCGCCCTCATGGGTGAGGGGCTGCACGAATTCCATCGCGGCGGCCCGCCGTGCCGCGCCGTACGTGGCGGCGGCCTCATCCGCGTCTGCTCCCGAGCGGATCACCGGGACCAGCCGGTCGGCCGCCTCGAACGCGTCGTGCACGCCGGAGTTCAGGCCCATGCCGCCCGTGGTGCTGTTGAGGTGCGCGGCGTCGCCGACCAGCAGCAGCCGTCCGAGGTGGAAGGTCTCGGCGACCCGTTGGTGACTGCGGTAGGTCTGGTGCTGGATCAGCTCGACGTCCCCGGCCGCGCCGGTCAGCAGGCCGAGGCCGGTGCGGACCGCCGGATGCGGGTCGGTGGTGCTGCCGCCCTGCTCTCCGGGCGCGGACACCGCCAACCGCCAGACGTCGGGGGTCCTGATCAGCGAGAGCCGTCCCGACGGGCCGCTCCAGTAGCTCACCGGAGCCACGTCTTTGACCACCCGCTCGAACGGGAACGGGCTGGCCACCACGATGCTCTGTGTGTCGAGCGTGACGCCGGGGAAACCGATGCCGGCGTGCTTGCGCAGGGCGCTGTGGCTGCCGTCGGCCGCGACCAGAAAGGCCGCGCGCAGTTCGACCCGCCCATCCGGGGTGTCGGCCGTCACCGTCACGCCGTTGTCGTCCTGCCGCATCTCGCGCACCGTGTGGCGGAACCTGAGGTCCACCTCGTCGGCCCGTGCTGCCCGGTCGCCGAGCAGGCGCAGCATCTTGTACTGCTCGAACTGCGTGCGGAAGGGGTAGGGCGTGCGTCCTTCGAGCAGGCCGAAGTCGAACTCGACGACCTCGTCGAACTCCAGGTCGCGATGCTGCACCCGGTCGACTCGCGTCGAGCCGGACAGGATCTCCGGCGTGAGGCCGATCTCGTCGAGCAGTTCGAGCGTCGGCGGATGCAGGGTGGAACCGCGCCATTCCGCGCGCACCGACCCGTCGCCCGACTCCAGGAGCACGACGGGCACGTCATGCGTGGCCAGCGCCACGGCGGTGGTCAGCCCGACGGGACCACCACCGACGACGATCACCGGAGCATCTTGACTGATCATGCTGAGGGGCCTCTCCTGGAGGTTCCGGCAAGCTGGGGGAGGACGGCGTCGGCGGTGAGCCTGCGCATCGCCGGGCTCGGCGACTCGCGCAGTTCCTCGCTCGCGCCGGCGGAGGACGCGAGCCACCACGCGCCGCAGAGATTGGACGATAGGACCGGAACGCTCAGCTTCCCGGCCGCCGCGTCCATCGCCGCGAGGCTTGGCGCGCCCGTTCCGGCGACGAGGACCGCGTCGGCCCGGCCCGGCCGTACGGCGTCGATGACGCGGCGGACGTCCTCGCCGGTCAGGTCGTAGATCGCGCCACTGCCCGGAATGGGCAGGACGTCGTTCACCTGGTGGCCGGCCTCCCGCAGGAATCCGGCGCACTGCTCGGTGAGCCAGGCGGGGTACGGCGAGACCAGGAGGAGCGACCGCGCGCCGAGCGCGGTCAGGGCGGCCAGCACACAGGACGCGGCGGTGAACACCGGAAAGCCGTGGCGCGCGGACAGGTCGGAGCAGAGCCGGGCGTCACCGTCCGGTCCCAGCGGATAGGAGGACCCGGTGCAGGCCAGCAGCGCCGCGCGCAGCGGCAGGCCTCCGAAGGAGGCCAGCGTCCCGGTGTGGTCGTCGTTGTAGCGCGACAGGCGCGTCCGCAGGTCCACCCCGTCGTGCACCGGCAACCTGGCCGTGTGGGTGATGAGCGATCGGGGGAGCAGGCCGGTGATCTCGGGTTCGGCCGAGGGGTTGCCGGGAGGGACCACGACGCCGACTCGCGCAGGTGCCTCCGCGAGTCCGTCAGCTGTTCCACTCACTCGAACGATTCCTTTCGGGGTCGGAATGGATACTGCCAGCTGGAGCGAGCGTTGGGTAGAGGATAACCAGACATTAGGGCACCTTATTCGTGGCTGTGTCGTCGAGGGCCGGTTGTGGGCTGTCCGTAAGCGGTGTTAGTTTCCAGCAGAGTGGATAGCGCATTGTTCCCCTGAGAGGAACAATGGTGAAGCAGATAATCGGAGGACAGATGGCGCTGCCCAGCGAGACCGAGATCCCGCCCGTGCCTGTGCCGCAGGCGAAGGTGAGTGACTTCCTCGATTGGCGTGAGCACGAGGTGCCCCGGGCCGCGACGCTGCTGGGGCTGCGCCGCTATTGGATGAGCACGCTCTATCCCCGGCTGGCCGAGCGTTACGCCGAGGCCGCCGGCGACCCCGAGCCGCGGTCCTTCGAGGCCGCCCGAGAGGTCATCGACGCGCTGCCGGGCCGCGATCGCTTCCTCTGGATGGATCGTTACATCCACCTGCGCATCTGGGAGGAGGTCGGGCGGATGGCCGACGAGCGGCTCGCCAAGCGGCCGGACCTCCTCGACGAGCGCGAAGACGACCTTGGCTCGCTGACCGTGCCGGAGGGCTTCCAGGCGCCCGCGTATTACACGGGATACGACTTCCACCGCCAGGACGGCGGCATCTGGCGCGACGACCGGGGCGCGCTCGTCTACGCCCTCGGCGCCCGTCTCGTGCACGCGGGCCGGCGTGCGCCCTCGGCTCTGCACGACGCTCTGACCGCCGCGATCCCCGAGGATCTCGCGCCGCGCCGGGTGATCGATGTGGGCTGCGGGTTCGGCAAGACCACCTTCTCCCTGGCCCGCCGCTATCCCGACGCCCAGGTCTCCGGCGTGGACCTGTCGCTGCCCGTGCTGCGGCTCGGCCGCAAGATGGCGACCGAGGAGGGACTGGCCGTCGACTGGGTTCAGGCGGACGCCGAGGCGCTGCCCGGCCCCGAGGGAAGCGCGGACCTCGTGGTGGTCTCGATGGTGCTGCACGAGATGCCGCTCTCGTCCATCGAAGGGGCCATGCGTGAGGCCAGGCGGGTGCTGCGGCCCGGCGGGGTGTTCGTCGCCCTGGAGACCAGGTTGATCGGCGATCCGTTCCGCGACGTGCTCGGCGCCTACCACAGCGAGATCACCGGCGAGCCGTACATCAATGCCTTCCGGGCGCGTGAGTTCGGTTCCTTCGCCCGCGCGGCGGGCTTCGACGACGTGACCGTGCGCGGTTTCGCCCCGCCCGGCGCGCCGGAAAAGGTGGACCGGCACATTTGGTCCACTCCGTGGGCGCTGCTCACCGCCCGTAAGTAGGCGCGAACCAATGAACGAACGAGACGACGAGAAAGGCGCAGCGGTGAATTTGCCGACCGACGGATTTCTGACCCCGGACATGGAAGCGTCACTGGAAATCAACTGCAATCTCATTTTCGAGCTGGTGCAGGTGCGGTCCCGGCTGGCCGTGCTCACCGAGGGGACCGATGAAAGCGTGTGGGCCGAAGCCGAGGCCACCGTCGCCCGTGTGCTGAGCCCCCTGCTGGACTGAGTCCGGCCGCCCCCATCCCGATGCCGCCCGCCCGATTAAACGGGGGGGGGCCGGGGGGGGGGGGCCCCCCCGGGGTCATGTGCGGGGGGCGGGGCGACGGGGCGGCC
>NZ_JBEOZN010000072.1:0-49621 GCF_040298085.1 Streptosporangium sp. NPDC001681
GCCTGAAGAACGCGCTGAAGGCGGCCAACGGCTGGACCGACGCGCAGGCGTACGCCCGGATGGGCATCTCCGGCATGAACGGCCTGTCCGACCAGAACGAGCTGACCACGGTGGCGGCCTGGACCCAGATCCGAGACTGGGCCAAGTCCAAGGGCCTGACCCGTCTCGCCTACTGGGCGGTCAACCGCGACCGCCCCTGCCCCGGCGGCAACGCGAGCTCCGAGTGCAGCGGCATCGCCCAGCCCAACTGGGAGTTCACCCGCGTCACGGCCGGCTTCTGAGCCCCGACCGGTCCGCCCCGACCGGGAAGCGGTGACTTTCCGGTCACCGTCCGGTACGGGGCCACCGGACCATGCCATCTCCCCTCCAGCGGACATCGGCTCGAAAGGAAGCACCGATGATCTCCACCAGCCCGCCCCCCTGCCCGCGCCGCACGCGAACCCCGCTCGCGCGAATCGGCGGCCTCCTCGCGGCGATGCTCCTCACCTCCGCCGCCCTCGTCCCCTCCGCCGCGGGCGCCCAGACCGCCACCGTCCAGACCACCGCCCAGACCACCGCCGCCCAGGTCGCCGCGGCTCCCGGCCCCCTCGTCTGGTCCGACGAGTTCAACGCCGCCGCGGGCACCGGCCCCGACGCCGCCAAGTGGCGCCGCGAGGTCGGTGGCGGCGGCTTCGGGAACAACGAGCGGCAGTACTACACGGCCGGCAACGAGAACATCGCCCACGACGGCGCCGGCAACCTGGTCATCACCGCGCGCAAGGGCAACCCCGCCGGGTACGGCTGCTGGTACGGCTCCTGCGAGTACACCTCCGGGAAGCTGACCACCGCCGCGACCTTCACCCGCGCCTACGGCCGCTTCGAGGCGCGGATGAAGCTTCCCCGCGGCAAGGGCATGTGGCCGGCGTTCTGGATGCTGGGTGACAACATCGGATCGGTCGGCTGGCCCGCGAGCGGCGAGATCGACATCATGGAGAACGTCGGCAGCGTGCCGGGGCAGGTGCTCGGCAGCCTGCACGGCCCCGGCTACTCGGGGGGCAGCCCGCTGAGCGGCAGCTACACCCTCCCCGGCGGTCAGGCCTTCGCCGACGCCTTCCACACCTTCACCATCGACTGGGAGCCCGGCTCGGTGACCTGGTACGTCGACGGCATCCAGTACTCCAGGAAGACCTCCGCCGACACCCGGGGCAACCCCTGGGTCTACAACCACCCGTTCTTCATGATCCTCAACCTGGCCGTCGGCGGCAACTGGCCCGGCTCGCCCGACGCCTCCACGACCTTCCCCCAGCAGCTGACCATCGACTACGTCCGCGTCTACGCCCAGGGCGGCGGCAACGGCGGCCGTACCGGGCAGATCACCGGCATCGGCGGCAAGTGCGTCGACGTCGCCGGGGCGAACAGCGCCAACGGCACCGCCGTCCAGCTCTACGACTGCAACGGCACCGCCGCCCAGCAGTGGACCCTCGGCACCGACGGCACCATCCGCGCCCTCGGCAAGTGCATGGACGTCACCGCCGCCGGCACCGCCAACGGAACGCAGATCCAGCTCTACGACTGCAACGGCACCGCGGCCCAGCAGTGGACCTACAGCGGGACCCGCGACATCGTGAACCCCGCCTCCAACAAGTGCCTGGACGCCACCGGCCAGTCCAGCGCCAACGGCACCCGCCTGCAGATCTGGGAGTGCAGCGGCAACGCCAACCAGAAGTGGACCGCCCCGGCGGCCTGACCACCCCCGTCATGGGCCGAGCGGTCTCGGCCCATGACGGGCTCCCGGCCGGGGAGCCGGCTTCGCCGCACGGTCAGAGCAGGCGCCTGATGTCGCCGTAGGCCCGGTAGAAACCGCCCCGCTCGGAGAAGCGGACGCCCTCGACGAGATAGCGTGCCCCGGCCTCGCGCACGCCCTTGGGGAACTGCACGTTCCGCCGCGTGTCGTAGCCCTCGCTGACCACCCGGACCCGGAGCCGCTCGCCCTCGCGGAAGCACTCCACCACCACGCCCTCGCCGGTGTGCGAGACCGTGTCGAGCACCACGGTCTCCAGCGCGGTGGTGGGCTCCACCACCGCCAGCCCGGCGGACGCCTTGACGTCGACAGACTCGGGGACGCTGCCCCCCTGGGCCGCCCTGATCGCCTCCTCGGCCACGTCGATGCAGGCCAGGGTGCCGTCGGTGGTCACGATGTAGAGGCGGTCGTCGAGATACTGCATGGAGAAGGCGGAGCCGCAACCGGTGGCCAGCTTCCACAGTCGCTCGCCGCCCTGGTCGAAGCAGTAGATCGAGGAGTGATTGTCACCGGCGAAGACGTAGCGGCCTTCGGGGGCGGTGGCGCAGGAGAAGACCGTGGCGTCGCAGCGGTAGACCGCCTGGCTGACGCCGTCCGACTTGCGCAGCCGGTGCACGGCGCCGCGCGAGGTGCCTGCGTAGACCGAACCGGCCTCCTGCCAGCCGAACAGCACCGCGCCGTTGATGGGCGTCTCCCACACCGGTGCCCCGTCCGCGGCGTCATAGCGGGCCACCCCGGTGGAGTGTCCGTGGTAGACGGCCTCGTCGTCGCAGCGGACCATCCAGGCCGAGTCGCCCCTGCCCTTGCGCGCCCACTGGAACTCGTCCTCGTGGTCGATCGTGGTGATCCGCCCAGCGCGGTCGGAGACGCCCAGCACGCCGTCGTGGATGTCCAGCCAGTAGATGTCGACATCCTCGGCGATCTCGTACGCGACCCTCGGGACCTTGCCGCCGAGGTCGTAGACCTTGCCGTCGTCGGCGCCCGCGTAGATCCAGAAGTCGTCGCCGACGATGCACTTGACCCCGTCGGGGAGCCGGAAACGGCCGGTGACGGTGCCGCCGTGGGTGACGGTGTAGACGTCACCGCGCTGGTTGCCGACCCAGCAGCGCTCGGAGTCGACGAAGATGCCGAACGCCGCCGCACCGCTGGCGAAGCGCCAGAGCACCGGTGCCTGGGTGGCGGTGGAACGGGCGCTCTCCACGCTGCGCCTGGTGACCGCGCGGCGCTGGCGCACCCCCTGCACAGCGGGGGCGTAACCCCTGCGGATCTTCTCGTTGATCTTCTTCGCGGCGGCCGCCTCGGCCTTCGCCACGCTGGCGAAGGCCGACGCCTTGGACTGGCCGGACTCGCCGATGCGGCCGTACCTGATCGTCACCTGGGTCCCGTCGAGCACCACCTCGTAGAACTTGTGCGAGCTCCCACCGTCCTCGGACAGCTCCAGGTACGTGCTCCGCGCGGTCATGCTCCACCCTCTCCGTTGATCGACGCTTCCGGAGCGTAGGGCAGCCGTACGACAAATAATGAAAAGTCAGGAAAAGTAGCGGCGAGGGTTGCCGATCGGCAGCCGGACCCGTCCGTGTTTCGCGCGCTCCGGCCTCCCCCGGACCGGGAGTAGGTCACCCCGGAGCGCGAGGGTGTCAGCCGCGAGCGGCCGCTGGGAGCGGGCGGCGGGTACGGCCGCACCCGGTTCCGGCCATCAGGCCCAGCATGGCCAGCACCGCCACCTCGAAACCCACCACCAGCCGCTGCGTCACCCCGGCGGGGATGTCCTCGCCCGCCAGGTCCACGCCGACCATCCGCACCACGTACGGGAGGACCACCAGGACCAGCACGCCCAGGGAGGCCAGGCTGAGCAGCCGGATCGTGCGAGCGTACGGGCCGGCCGCGTGCCGCCTGGCCAGGAGCAGTCCGGCGACCGGCATCGTCAGGAAGGCCACGAACGCCGCGTACCTGTGGATGCCACCGGACATCGACAGCGGCACGCCCGGCTCGTCGGTGGGGAAGGCGCCGATCAGCAACATGCACAGGCCCCAGACTCCGACCAGCAGGGCCGCCGCGCGGTCCTCGTCCCGCCGGGCCAGCATGGCCCCGATGATCGTCGCGGCGGCGGCGAAGAGCGTGAGCGACAGGGGAAGCAACCAGCCGTCCGCCTCGAACGCGTACTCGCTGATCACCGTGTGCACCGGGTCGAGACCGGTGACCACGTGCAGCCCGAGCATCGTGGCCGCCCCGGCGCCGATCGCCGCGTAACCGCCAAAGATCATCGCAGATCCCGTGAACGCCTGACTTCCCATGCCTCAACGATGGCGGCGATCAAGATTCCGGAATATCGGAGAGAGCCCCCTGACGTCCCTGAACGGTCCCGTAAGGATCTCGGGGACAGATGCTGCCGTCCTCCCGGGGACGGTTCCCGCGCCACCTCCCTGACCTGCGCGAAGACCCGCGATGGTAGGGCAGCCCTCATCAGGGTCGCCCTCGGGGTGAGGCCTGCTTCCCGCGGGCACGCCGCCCGTCGAGAAGCGGTCACGCACCGACCGGCGCGCGGGCCGGGTTCCACTCCTCGTCGCTCATCCGGATCATCGCCACGCCCACGGCGCCGAAGACGACCAGCAGGAGAAGCGGGCCCGAGTAGCCGAGCAGCGGGTTCCACAGCCGCGCGCCGACCAGCCAGACCACCAGCCCGACGAACACGCCGGCCGGGAACCACCACCCGGCCCGCCCCGCGCGGGCGTACGCCACGGCCACCAGGACCAGGCCAAGGAAGGAGCCGACCATGCCCGGGATCTGCCAGGCGACGATCAGCGCGGGCTGGGCGGCGTCCTGCAGGATCTTCGTCGCCGTCTCCACGGGGAGCTGCTGGTAGAGCACGATGTCGAAGAAGTCGGAGATCATCAGCGAGGAGAAGTTGATCAGGCCGAGCACGGTGACCGCCCCGGCCAGGTGGGCGAGGACGACCCCTCTGCGCCGGACGAGGTGAACCATGCCGATCACGCCGGGCACCCAGAGCACCCAGGCGTAGTGCAGGAGCGTCGCACTGACCCCGGCGGCCCCGGGGTTGTCGGCATAGCCGAGGGTGTCCTCGACTCCGAACTCCAGGGGATCGACGATCATGCCCAGCAGCAGGCAGAGGGGGGCGAGGATCAGGCTGACGCCCGCGGCCCCGCGACGGAACGCGTCAGGATTGGTAAGAGTGAACATGGCTCGAAAACTACGTACCGTGCCCCTCACCGTCATCAAGGCCTGCCTTGACCCGCAATCCCCCCGAAGATGGATGTCAACCTCCCTTCCCGCCCCTTAGCCTCACGTCATGCCGCACCCCCTCCTCCCCGCGTCATGAGCCGCCGTTTCCCGCCCACCGCCGTCGACTGGCTGATCGCGGCGGTCACGGCCGTGTTCGGGCTCGCCGAGGAACTCAGCGGGCGCACGTCGGCCTTCGACCACGAGCAGTCCCCGTTGTGGCTGGTCGCGGTGATGGCCGCGGCGGCCCTGGTGCTCGTACGGCGCCGTGCCCCGTTCACGGTCCTGACCGTCTACTCGCTGGCGAGCGCGGTGAGCTTCGCGTACTTCGGCGACCTCGCCGCCGCCTGGCAGTTCTACACCCAGCTCATCCTGCTGTTCACCCTGGTCAGCGAGACTTCCCCGCGAGACCCCAGGACCGTGTTCGGGCTCGTGGTCACCGGACTCTTCATCGGGTCGATGATGCTGGCCGTCGACCACCCCTTCGGCCCGGGGGACATGGCGGTGGCCGCGGTGATGGCCTCGATCGCCGGCGGCACGGGCTTCGCCGTGTGGCGGCACCGGCAGGTCGCGGTCCAGGCGCGAGAACGCGGCGAGTTGCTCGCCCGCAAGGCCGTGGCCGAGGAGCGCACCCGGATCGCCCGCGAGCTGCACGACGTGGTCGCCCACAGCGTCAGCGTCATGGTCATGCAGGCCGGCGCGGCCAGGCTGATGCTCCGCCCCGACCAGGTGGTCGAGCGCGAGACGCTGACCGTGGTGGAGGAGGCCGGCCGCGAGGCGGTCGAGGAGCTGCGCCGCATGCTCGGCCTGCTGCGCACCGACTCCGGCGAGGACGGGCTGGCCCCGCAGCCCAGCCTGGCCCGGCTGGAGGACCTGGTGGAGCAGGTACGCGCCGCCGGGCTGGAGGTGGAGCTGACCGTGCAGGGCGAGGCCCGGCCGCTCCCGGCCGGGCTGGAGCTGTCGGCCTACCGGATCATCCAGGAGGCGCTGACCAACACGCTCAAGCACGCGGGCCCGGCACGCGTCACGGTCACCGTCTCCCACCTGCCGCGTACGCTCAGCCTGGAGATCGTCGACGACGGCCCCAGAAACGGCCACACCGGCCCCCAGGGCGCCGGGCACGGCCTGATCGGCATGCGGGAGCGGGTCGCGCTCTTCCACGGGCGGCTCGCCACCGGGCCGCTGCAAGACGGCGGTTACGGCGTCAGTGCCTCGTTCCCGCTGGCGGTGCGGGCCACCGGGGAGGAACCCGCCGGTTGAGCGGGAGACCGTGAAGGAGAGCCGAATGACCATCACCGTCGTACTGGCCGACGACCAGGCCATGATCCGCCGCGGGCTCCGGCTCATCATCGGCACCCAGCCGGACATCCGGGTGATCGGCGAGGCCGTGGACGGGCGCGAGGCTGTGGAGACGGCCAGGCGTCTCGGGCCCGACCTGGTGCTGCTCGACATCGCGATGCCCCGCATGTCCGGCATCGCCGCGGCCCGCGAGCTCCTGGCCGACCAGGACCCGCCCAAGGTCCTCATCCTGACAACGTACGACACCGACGAGAACCTCGACGAGGCCCTGCGCACGGGGGTGAGCGGCTTCCTGCTCAAGACCTCGCCGCCCGAGCAGCTGTTCACCGCGATCCGCACGGCGGCGCGCGGCCTGGGCACCCTGGACCCCGCCGTCACCGCCCGGGTCATGGCGGGCTACGTGGGCACCTCCCCCCTCCCGCCGACCGTCACCCAGCGGGAGCGGGAGGTCCTCACCCTGATCGGCCGCGGCCTGAACAACTCGGAGATCGCCGCCACCCTCTTCGTCGCCGAGTCCACGGTCGGCACCCACATCAACCGTCTGCTGGCCAAACTCGCCCTGCGCGACCGCGCCGAGGCGGTCAGGTACGCCTACGAGCACGGTCTGGTCCGCCCCGGCGAACGCTGAGCTCAGTAGGCGAAGAACACCGTCTCGCCGTCACCCTGGAGGCGGACGTCGAACCGGTGGGACCGCTCCCCCTCCGGCGTCGCGACGAGCGTGCTCCGGCGCGACGGGTCCACCTCTGCGGGGAACCGCGCCTCCGCGCTGAGATAGACCCGGGTCCAGACCGGCTTGAGCAGGCCGCGCGCGAAGATCAGCAGGGGGATGTAGCCGTCGGGCCTGGCCGTGCGGAAGCGGTAGGAGCCGTCGGCCCCGGTCTCGCAACGACCGAACAGCCCCGGCTGACAGATCTCCAGCAGCGCGTCGGCCACCGGCTCACCCGCACCGTCCAGCACCCGGCCACGCAGCTCGATCGCGTCCGGATGACCCTCCGGCACGACGAGGGGCCCCTCGGCGTACGGCAGCGCGTACCCGAAGAACGGGCCCACGGTCTGCGACGGGGTCTGCGACATCACTCCTCCTCAAACGGGGTCGCGCCCAGCACGACGTCCCAGCGGTAGCCGAGCGCCCACTCGGGCTCGGTGACACCCAGGTCGAAGGCGGAGATGAGCCGTTCGCGGTCCTTGGGCTCCGGGACCGACTGGAAGATCGGGTCGTAGGCGAACAGCGGATCGCCGGGGAAGTACATCTGGGTGATCAGACGCTGGGTGAAGGCGGTGCCGAACACCGAGAAGTGGATGTGCGCCGGGCGCCAGGCGTTGGGGTGGTTACGCCAGGGGTAGGACCCCGGCTTGATCGTGACGAACCGGTAGCGGCCCTCGGCGTCGGTCAGGCAGCGGCCGAACCCGGTGAAGTTGGGATCGAGCGGGGCCGGGTGCTGATCCACCGGATGGGCGTACCTGCCGGTGGCGTTCGCCTGCCAGACCTCCAGCAGCGTGTTCGGCACCGCCCGGCCCCGGCTGTCGAGGACCCGGCCCGTGACGATGATGCGCTCGCCGATCGGCTCGCCCGCGTGCTGCCTGGTCAGGTCGTGGTCCAGCGGCCCGACCGGCCGGTGGCCGTAGACCGGGTCGAGCAGCTCCGCCGCCTCGGGATCGAGGGCGGGTCGCACCGGCGGGTACGAGGGGGCGCGGAGCAGGGTGCTGAGATAGCCGGGGGTGAGGTGGTGCGGGTGCGGATCTGTGCGGGTCACGGGCGGGCTCCGAAATCGAAGGGCAGGCCGACGTAGTTCTCCGCGAGCGTGGTCGCGGCGGCCTCTGAGGAGGTGACGTAGTCGAGATGTGAGGTCTGCAGGCGCCGCCCGTAGGGGTCGTCGGCGTCGAAGGTGTGCAGCAGCGTGGTCATCCACCAGGAGAAGTGCTGGGCGCGCCAGACCCGCTTCAGGCAGCTGTCGGAGTAGGCGTCCAGCAGGTCGCTGGAACCCGTCGCGTAGAACTCGGCCAGGGCCGCGGTCAGCAGCCGGACGTCCGCGACCGCCAGGTTGAGCCCCTTGGCTCCGGTGGGCGGCACGATGTGGGCGGCGTCCCCGGCGAGGTAGAGGTTGCCGTGGCGCATGGGCTCGGCGACGAACGAGCGCATCGCCGACATGTCCCTGGAGATGATCGGCCCCTCGGCCAGCGTGAACCCGGGGACCGTCTCCAGGCGTGCCCGCAGCTCGGCCCAGATCCGCTCGTCCGGCCAGTCGTCGAGCGAGGCGTCCGGGGGAACCTGGAGGTAGAAGCGGCTGATCTCCTCAGAACGCATGCTGTGCAGCGCGAAGCCCCGCTCGGTATGGGAGTAGATCAGCTCCTTGGCCGACGGAGGGACCCGCGCGAGGATGCCGAGCCAGGCGAAGGGATAGTCCCGTTGGAAGACCGTCAGGACGCCCTCGGGGATCGACCGCCGCGAGACGCCGTGGAAGCCGTCGCACCCGGCGATGACGTCGCAGTCGAGGCGTTCCCCCTGGAAGGTGAGGTAGGGGTTCCTCTCCAACGAGTGCAGGGCGACGTCCGGGACGTCGAAGAGAATCTTCCCTCCGTCGGCCAGTCTGCGGGCGACCAGGTCCTTGACGACCTCCTGCTGGCCGTAGACGGTGATGGCCCGGCCGGGAACGAGCTCCTCGAAGGGGATGCGGTGCCCGGCCCCGCCGTACCGCAGCTCGATGCCGTGGTGCGGCAGCCCCTCGGCGCGCATCCGGTCGCCGACGCCCGCCTCGTTGAGCACGTCCACCGTGCCCTGCTCCAGCACCCCGGCCCGCACCCGCTGCTCGATGTAGTGCCTGCTCCGTGCCTCAAGGACCACCGAGTCGATGCCCCGCAGGTGGAGCAGATGGGAGAGGAGCAGCCCGGCGGGGCCCGCTCCGATGATCCCGACCTGAGTTCGCATGCGTCGAGCATTCCGCACCGTCCACCCCCGCACGCGTCACTCTTCCGTTCAGCGGAAATCTTTCAGCGCTGGAGGGCGGCGAGATCTCGGGAGAGTGCCCCGGCCGCGGTCCGCACGGCGGATGCCAGCCGGCGCGGGTCGGCGTTGTGCCGCCAGGCCACCAGTGACAGCGCCGCCACCACCCGGCCGCCCGCCCCCCGTACCGGCACCGCGACCGAGCAGGTGCCCACCGACATCTCCTCCTGCGTGCAGGCGATCCCGGTCCGGCGGACCTCCTCCAGCTCGGTACGGAGCCGCGTGGGGTCCACCACCGTGTTGGGCGCGTGCGGGGTGAGCTCCCCGGCGAGCACCCGCTCCACCGTCTCCGGGTCCGCGAAGGCCAGCAGGACCTTGCCGACCCCGGTCGCGTGCAGCGGCAGCCCTCCGGCCACCCGCGAGACGATCGGCACGGAGGTGGGCCCGCGCAGTCGCTCCACGTACAGCGCCCGGTCGCCGCGGAGCACCGCGAGCTGCACGTTCTCGCGGGTCGCGGCGTAGAGGTCCTCCATGTACGGCAGGGCGAGCTCACGCAGCTCCCGCGGTTCCGTCGCCTGGGCACCGATCTGCCACAGGAGCATCCCGACCCGGTAGGAGCCGTCGGGGAGCCGCTCCACGAAGCCGCCCGCCACCAGCTCCCCGACCAGCCGGTGGCCGGTGGCGGGAGGCAGCTCGGCCCGGCGGCAGATCTCGGTGAGCGTCAGCCTCACGTCTCCCGGCAGGAACGCGCCGAGGATCGCCATCACCTTCCCGGTGACCGTGGGCGCTCTCACGCGTCCCGCTTCGGCCGCCGAGGCCTAGGAGGCGGAACCCAGGCGGGCGGCCAGGATCCCGGCGCGGGCGAGCTGCACCTCGCGAGCCTTCTTCGCGGCGTAGCCCAGCATCGGCCTGACCCAGGCGTGCACCACGAGGATGTCTTCAACCTCGGTTCCCCCGTCCTTCTCGCTGAGAGTGAACCGGTACTCCAGACGCACCCCGCCGGGACTGTCGACCTCGCCCTCGACGGTCCGCGGCGTGTTCCGCAACGTCACCTTGATCATGTTGTCGTACTTGACGACGCCGAGGAACTTGAAGCGTTCCACCGAGGTGTAGCGGGTCTCGGCCTCCCCCTGCTCGATGTCCTTGACCGCGACCACCATGGGCGAGAGCCCAATGTAGCTCTGCGGCTGGCTCAGGTGGGCACGGAGCGCCTCCGGAGTGTTACGGACGTGAAAAGTATTACGAAGCGTGACCTTTGGCATGCTCTGTCCCCGCTTGAAGATCTTTATTGAGAGACACTAGCGGGTTCCGCCATGTACCAGCGAGCATGTTGTTCACCTCGGGTGAGGGAATCGAGCCTGCGAGGCAACTCGCGCCGGGAGAAGGGGTCCGCGGCGGCGTTGCGGATGTGGATGCCCACCGCGTAGATGTCCCTGACCTCCATGAGCGTGGAGTATCCCGGCCAGGAACGCAGATCGCTGCCGTACGCGTCGGCGAACGCGTCCACGTCGGCGGCGGTCAGTCCGAAGCGCCGCTGGCCGTGGTAGGTGTGGACCAGGTCCCACTCACGGGGGCCGACCGCGACGCCGTCCCAGTCGCAGAGCACCACATGGCCGTCCGTGCAACGCAGCAGGTTGTCGATCCAGGCGTCACCGTGCAGCAGCACGGGCTCGTCGTCCACGCCGAGGTCCAGCCAGCGCTCCGTCAGCTCCGCGATGCGGTCGCGCAGCCAGGCCCGCTGGCAGGGGGTGAGCTCTTCGGAGCGGTCCACGGCGCGGCGCACCTCGCACAGCGGGTCGACGAACCGCCGCAGAGCCATCGGCGGCACCGGCAGCAGGTGCAGGCTGCGCAGGATCTCACCCAGCTCCGTGGTGGTGGGGCGGCCGCTGGCCGGCACGTAGTGCCAGAACGTGACGACCCTGCCCTCGTGCACCACGGGCTGCTCGGAGATCTCATCGGCCGGGCGCACCGCGGGGAACCCCTGCTCGGCGAGCCAGCGGGCCACCGCGAGGACCAGCGGCAGCCGGGTCAGCGCGTTGGGCGCGGTGGCGATCCTGACCACGATCTCGCTACGCAGCTTGAAGACGGCGTTGCTGCGCACCCGCAGCAACTCCGCGTCCCGGTGATCGATGCCGAGATCCTCGCAGACCTCCCGCAGGACGGTGAAGGCCTCCTCGGCGAGCGACCCCATCAGCTGACCGGAGCCGCGCCGGTGACCAGGTCGTTCAGGCGGCGCACCGCCGCCGCCCTGTGCCTGGTCTGCGGCACCTCCGACAGCAGCGCCCTCGCGCGGTTGAGCACGATGGAGGTGCGGTGCTCCTGCGGGACCTGAAGCAGTGCCTTCTCCGCCAGATGGCAGGCGTCGTCGATCTTGCCGTCGCGGACCAGGTGCGCCGCCTGGTCGAGCAGGATCAGCACCGGGTCGATGGCGTACGGTTCCGAAGGGCTGGTGGGCCCCGGCTTCCAGTCGACATCCTCCCCCAGCTCGATCAGGGTGCCGATCCGGTAGAACTGCAGCCGCCGCTCGGAGAAGCGGAAGGCCAGGTGGTCGTGGCCCTCGGGAGGCATCCTGGCGAAGATCCGCTCCGCCTCGGCCAGCGCGACCCTGGCCGCCTTGTGCTCGCCCATCCGGGCCAGTGCCCGCGCCTCGGCCGCCGCGCCGAGCGCCGCCGGGGAACTGGGCGCGCTCCCCGCGAGCATCCTGGCCTCGCGCGCCAGCCGCACGGTCTCGGCCAGGTCTCCGTAGTAGTACGGCAGCATCGCCTGCTGTGCCCGGACGAGGGCGCGCAACCGCACGTCACCCATGTCGTCGGAGGCGTTGCGCGCGGTGCCGTACCAGGCGTGGGCCTGGCGGGTGTCGCCGAGCTTCATCAGCGCGTCGGCCGACAGCAGCGCCAGCATGACCGTGGCGTTGAGCAGGCGGCGCTGGGCCATCGCGGGCTGACGGGTCAGGGAGAGCGTCCTGACGTCCGACAGCTCCAGCATGAGCCGGTAGAGCATCGGCACCGGCGCGCTGCTGATGTACTCGCGCCGGTAACGCAGCACCTGCTCGTCGAGCCGGTCGAGCTGCTCCTCGGAGACGGTGGAGATGGCGAGCGTACGGTCCAGGTCCTGACGGGTCCGCTCCACCTCGGCCAGTAGCCGGCCCGTCATCACGGACCGCGAGCCGAGCAGAGCGTGGTGGAACAGCGCCCGTCGCTCGATGTCGTCTTCGGACCGTTCCCGCTCCTCGGCCTGGTAGGGCGAGCGTCCCTCGCCGCCGGAGACGACCACGACCTTGGCGCCTCCGCCGTCCTCGCAGTAATCTCCGGCCAGGCCCAACCTGACGGCGTTCGCGCGGTACAGTCGGGCCAGCAGATCGATGGTCTGCGGGCGCGGTCTGGCCCGGTTGTTCTCCCAGGCGTTGAGCAGGTCGATGCTGGCCCGCGCCTCGCCCAGGTCCTGGCGCTCACAGAGCTCCTCCAGCTCCTGAACGGACTGCCTGGCCGACCATCCCCTGGCCAGGCGGTGTGCCTTGAGCAGGCTCACCCCGCAGCAGCCGTGGATGGCCTGCGCGGTCTGCCAGTGGGTCCACTGCCTGGACGCCGCCTGCTCGCGCCAGCGTCGCGCACATGCGGGCGAGTGCTCACCTCGGGCCACGGCGTCCCTCTCCCGGTCGCTGTTTACACAACATTAACAAGGGCGCACCACAGCGTAAACGCGTCCGTGCGCCGGATTCCCTTTATTCGCGGTTTCTCCACGGAACATCCATGACTTTCCGGTCTATTCCACTGATCCCGAGGGGGTTTGCGGAAGGACCGATTGCCTCAAGTGCCACGAAACCGCACTCTGCAAAGAGGCAAGTCACGAGTGTCCGCCAGGAGTGATCCGGATGATGGCAGAACGCGGCGAGGCCGTCGACCACCTGCGTCGGCTGGCAGCCCAGTTGGAGGCGCACGCCTTCCAGGTACGCCTGAGGTCGGCAGCGGGGCTTTATCCAAGGCTCCATGTGATCAACCCGATGGCCCCCGCCAGGAGCGAGGACGTACTGGCCGCCCATGAGGACGACGGCGAATGGTGGTTCTGGTTGTCCTGGGCCGGTCGCATCGGCCACGCGGAGGACGTCGCCACGGCCGCGGAGCGTGTGGCCAGTGTTCTTCATGTGATACGGAGATAGGTGATTCTTGGGGCTGACATGGGTAACACCCGGTGATCCAGCCCAGAATGGAGCGGCATCGTGAAAAGGATCCTGGTCGTGCAACGCCCCCGTCCCCCCCGCAGGCCGGTACCGCTCGACCTGCGCAGTCCCTCTGGTCGTACGCTCCCTTTCTGATCGTCGGCAAAGAGACCTTCCCCGTTCCCTCAGGGGGAGGTCGGGGCGACCGGCCTTCCGCCCCGGACGGGCTTGCAAGGGGCTTTCAAGCGTTCTGCAGGCGGTTCGGTAGACCTTATGCGCATGAACAGCGCCCCTTTCGCCTTCAGTGTCAGTGTGGTCGTTCCCGCTATGAACGAGGCTGAGAACCTCCCCCACGTCTTCGCGACCCTGCCGTCCTGGATCGACGAGGTGATCCTGGTCGACGGCAACTCCATCGACGACACGGTGGCCGTGGCCAAGGCCCTCCGGCCCGGACTGCGTGTCGTCAGGCAGACCGGCAAAGGCAAGGGCAACGCTCTCACCGAGGGTTTCGCCGCCGCGACCGGTGACATCATCGTCATGATCGACGCCGACGGATCGACCGACGGCAAGGAGATCCACGCCTTCGTGACCGCGCTGGTCGAGGGCGCCGACTTCGCCAAGGGCTCGCGCTGCGCCCCCGGCGGAGGATCCGACGACATCAGCCCGATCCGCTCGCTCGGCAACACGGTGCTGACCAAGATGACCAACCGGCTGTACGGCACCCGCTACACCGACCTGTGCTACGGCTACAACGCCTTCTGGGCCCGCCACCTGGACGTGCTCGACCTCGACTGCGACGGCTTCGAGATCGAGACGCTGATGAACATCCGCGCCGCCCAGGCCGGACTCGTCATCCGCGAGGTCCCCAGCCACGAGCGCAGCCGGATCCACGGCGCCAGCAACCTGCACGCCGTCCGCGACGGCCTTCGGGTGCTCCGCACCATCCTCCGCGAGCGCGAGGGCCGCGTCGGCAGCGCCCGGCTCCACCGGGAACAGGTCGCCGCCTGACCTCCTCGGACGATCCCCCGGTACGGAGAAATCGACATCACCGAACACCGTCGCCTCGAAGCCGACACCTCCGGCTCCAGACATTTCCTTCTCGCCGCCCCCGGCCCGGATGGCGCGGAGAAGTTCCCTCGGCCCGAGGGCCGGAGCACCGGCCCGCACTCCAAGACTGTGGACATGCCTGGCGCACTCCCCGCCGGAGGTCGGCCGGCGAGCGTCAGATGTCCCGCTCCCCGTTGAGCACGCGTGTCACCCACTCCAGCGACCCCGTGCTGAGTGCTTCGTCCGCGAGGCGTTTGGCGGACGGCGTCTTCAGCGCGGCGAGAGAGCTGTCGATCCACGGCTGCACGTTCTGATGCCCCTGCTCGCGGTACTCGATCGCCTGGATCAGGCACTCCAGCTTGTCCGCGTCGCGGGCGCAGACGGCTTCGAGGCTGGTCTTCTCCTCGTACTCACCGACCGCGCCGCTCACCATCTCCGCCACGGGCCCGGGGAGACCGCGCACCTGGTCGGCGGTGACATCCTCGTTCTGTGCCGCCTTCAGGTAGGGCTTGGCGAGGTAGGGAATGTCGGTGACCCGCGTCTCCTGCGTGTCGTGGAACAGGCTCATGAAGGCCGCGCGCTCGGGGTTGCCGCCTTCCAACGCGGTGATCACGCTTGCGATGATCGCCGTCCGGAAGGAGTGGTCGGCGATGCTTTCCGGGTCCCGTACTCCCGCGACCAGCCAGCCCGTGCGCCTGTAGCGCTTGAGCAGCCCGATCTCGTACAGCAGGCCGGCCAGCCTCGACGGTTCCTCGGCCATGGAAGCCCCCTCTCCCCCTCGGTGGATCACACTCGGAGCGTAGATGATCGCCTCCGACTCCTGCCGGGACCGCGGCGACACGGTGGCCTCGTCCAGCGTACGGACAACCGCGTCCCCGAGGGCATCGGCCGCTCAGGGGTCCGGCGCCGAGGGACGCGGCACGATCGGCGTTCACAGCGTGTGCGCCACCACATCCGCGTAGGGATCGGTGGAGTCCAGCTTGCCGATCAGATGCTCGGGAAGCACGGTCCCACGCCAGGTGTCCAGACTCGGTTCGACCATCAACCGCCCGACCATACGGCGGCGGTGAAACGCTCCAGAACGCTTCGACCACTGCGACATTCGAGCTAGCAGACCTTTTCATACGACACCTCTGGAAGATATTGCGCCCATTCCTCGGAAGTGAGGGATCGCCCGGCGATGGCGCACAGAGAGGAGAACGGGTCGGCGGGCGTTGCCACCTCCCAGAGCCGGACGGTCTTGTCCACGCCTGTGGTGGCGAGAACGGTGCCGTCGGGACTGAAGACCACAGCGTTCACGATGTCGGTGTGGCCGGTGAGGGGTTGGCCGATCTGTCGGCGAGTGGCCACGTCCCACAGGCGGACGGTCCCGTCGTCACCTGCCGTGGCGAGAACGGTCCCGTCGGGACTGAAAGCCACCGCGCGTACGACGTCGGTGTGACCGGTGAGAGGCTGACCGACCTGCTTACGGGTGGCCACGTCCCACAGCCGGACGGCGTTGTCGTCACCCGCGGTGGCGAGGGTCGTACCACGAGGGCTCAAGGCCAGTGCGAGCGCTGCGAAATTACGGCCGGCAAGCGGTTGGCCGATCTGGCGGTGAGTGACTCCGCTCCAGAGGCGGATGGTGTTGTCGTTACCGACGGTTGCCAGAGTTGTGCCATCGGAGCTGAAAACCGTCGCGTTCACGGTTCGGGTGTGACCGGTGAGGGGTTGACCGACCTGCTTACGGGTGGCCACGTCCCACAGCCGAACGGCGTTGTCGTCACCCGCGGCGGCGAGGGTCGCACCGTTGGGGCTGAAGGCCACCGCGCTCACGAAGCCGGGACCGATGGAGAGTTCGCCGACCTGGCGGTGAGTGTCCCCGTCCCAGATTCGGACGCTCTTGTCGTCGCTTGCGGTGACCAGAGTCGCGCCGTCGGGGCTGAACGCCATCGCGCTCACGAATTCGGTGTGGCCGGTGAGGGGTCGGCCGATCTGGCGGTGAGTCTCCCTGCCCCAGAGCCGGACAGCACTCTTGTCGTCCCTTGAGATGGCCAGAGTCGTGCCGTCGGGGCTGAAAGCCACTGCACGTGCGAAGTCGGGGCCGGTAAAAGACCGGCCGATCTGGCGGTGGGTGG
Organism: Streptosporangium sp. NPDC001681; assembly: GCF_040298085.1. Classification (NCBI taxonomy): domain Bacteria; kingdom Bacillati; phylum Actinomycetota; class Actinomycetes; order Streptosporangiales; family Streptosporangiaceae; genus Streptosporangium; species Streptosporangium sp. NPDC001681. Next base: position 16,578 of record NZ_JBEOZN010000072.1, read on the forward strand.
CCACATCCCAGAGCCAGACGGTCTCGCCCCTACCCGTGGTGGCGAGGGTCGCACCGTTGGGGCTGAAGGCCACCGCGGCGTTCGCGGAATCGGTGTGGCCGCTGAGGGGCTGGCCGAGCTGCTCGCCGGTGGCCACGTCCCACAGGCGGGCGGTGTCATCGTCGCTCACCGTGGCGAGGATGCTTCCGCCGGGGCCGAAGGCCACCGCGTGCACAGTCCTGGTGTGGCCGGTGAGAGGCTGACCGACCTGCCTGCCAGTGGCCGCGTCCCAGAGCCGAGCGGTCCTGTCGTCGCTCGCGGTGGCGAGAACGGTCCCGTCGGGACTGAAAGCCACCGCGTTCACGAAATCGGTGTGACCGGTGAGGGGGCGGCCGACCTGCCGGCGAGTGGCCACGTCCCACAGCCGGACGGTCTTGTCCAGGCCGCCGGTGGCGAGAACGGTCCCATCAGGACTGAAAGCCACCGCGTTCACGGAATTGTTGTGACCGGTGAGAGACCGGCCGACCTGCCTGCCAGTGGCCACGTCCCACAGCCGGACGGTCTTGTCCAGGCCACCGGTGGCAAGAACGGCCCCATCAGGACTGAAAGCCACCACGTTCACGCCTTCGGTGTGACCGGTGAGAGACCCGACCTGCCTGCCAGTGGCCACATCCCACAACCGGACGGTCTTATCCAGGCCACCGGTGGCGAGAACGGTCCCATCAGGACTGAAAGCCACCGCACGTACGATGTCGGTGTGGCCGGTGAGAGGCTGACCGACCTGCCGACGAGTGGCCACGTCCCACAGCCGAGCGGTCCCGTCGTCACTCGCGGTGGCGAGAACGGTCCCATCGGGACTGAAAGCCACCGCGTTCACGGAATTGGTGTGGCCGACCAGTTCTTCTCGTGCCGGGTCGGCGAGAATGTCGAGCATGATGTGGCGGGCTTCGGGAGTGGGAGCAAAATGCCGTGATGTGACAGCAAGCAATTGGGCTATCTTGGGATCGGCTGTTCTGAGTTCTGCGCTCTGCAGCGCAAGTTGGCGAGACAGAGCCACCCTGGCCTGCTTCTCCGCCTTGGTCCGCTCCCCCTCGGCTATCGACCGCTGAACGTCGGCGTTGTTGGCCGCGTTGACAGCGGCACCAGCTCCCGCCAATGCCCCGATCAGCAGAATCACCAGGCTGATCACAGCCAGACGGCGTTGCCTGACGCCACGGGTCACGGCGCGGGTACTGGCCTCAAGGAAAGTGCGTTCCAGCCGGGTCAGCGTCAGCTGGCGACGACCGGCGGCCGCCCATCGCTGGACGGTCTCCAGGCGATTGCCGCGAAGCAGGTCCCCGTCTTTGCGTTCGTGCTCTTCCCAGTGTCGGGCCGCGGTGGTCAGCCCGTCCAGGATCGCCAGTCCGTCCCGATCGGCATCCACCCATCGGCGCAGCCGCGGCCAGGCGCGTAACACCGCCGGACGCAACAGGCTGATCTCCTCTTCGCGAGTGGAGATCAGGTAGGAGAACGTCTCCAGGATGCGTTGGACCGCGGCTCGCTCTGGCTCTGGCCGCTCCTCCAGCAGGTCGGCCGTCGATGCCGGGCGGGCGGTCTCCACGTTGTCCTCGCCGATGACCACCAGCCGCAGGAAGACATCTGGCACCAGCTCCCGCTCGGCGCTGCTCAACGCCTTGTACGCCTGTTCGGCCAACATGCCAAGTGCCGGATCCGCCCCCTCGGGTGCTCGGATCCCACGCGCCCGCGCACTGCCCGCGCTGAGCAGCCCAGCGGCACCGGCTCCGCTGCCGCTCACCAACGCCAGCAGCAACTCCCGCGCCGACGGCCGTGCGTCGGGATCTTTCGCCAGTGCCGAGGCCACCAAGGCCCTCATCGAAGCCGGCAACGCACTCAGATCCGGCTCCAGCGACAGCACCCGATGCATCGTCGCGCCCAGGCTTTCGGCCCGGAAGATGTCCTGACCGGTGACGGCGAACAGCATGATGGCACCCCAGGCGAAAACATCCGCCGCGGCCTCGGCACGCCTTCCGGTGAACACCTCCGGGGCTATGTACGGCGGCGTGCCCGCGACCACTCCGGCCGAGCTCAGCGACATCTCCTCGGTCCGCGCTATGCCGAAGTCGATGACCCGCGGCCCGTCAGCCGCCAGTAGCACGTTGTCCGGCTTCAGGTCCCGGTGAACGACCCCGGCATCGTGCACAGCGGTGAGTGCTGTGGCGATCGCGGTGGCCAGCCGGTGCAGATCGTCTCCTGTGAACCGGCGTCCGCTCCGCACCACCTGGCGCAGGCTCGCCCCCTCGATGTACTCGCTGACGATGTATGGCTTGTCCCCATTCGCATCGGCATCGAGCACGCGAGCCGTACAGAAAGACGCCACCCGCTGAGCCGCGGTGACTTCGCGCTGGAAGCGGTCCCGCAACCCGGGATCGTTGGAGGCGTGCAGCACCTTGAGCGCGACCCGTGCGCCCTGTTCGTCATAGGCTTCATAGACGACACCCTGCCCCCCTTCGCCGAGCCGTCCGGCCAGCCAGTACTGCCCGATTCGCTGTGGATCTCTCGCTGTTAACGCGCCCATCCGATCACTCCGTCGCTGTGAGTCGCCGACCGGTTGGACGCGCCAGGAATTCCGAATGTTCTGAAGCGCGAACGCGATAAATGGCTGGCTTCGTTCTGCACTGACTTCGTATGGTCAACGAACATTTAATGCTCTTCACCATGGCGCGAGGAAGGTCACGAGACGCGATGCTGGATCTACTGCTCGATCTGGAGACCCAGGATCCCGACGATGTGCTGACCCTGTGCCTGGTCGCGACCCATCCGGCGGTACGACTGCGCGCCGTCACCGTCACCCCCGGGTCAGCGGCCCAGGTAGGGCTGGTCCGGCACGTGCTCAGACTGGTCGGCCGAGACGACGTCCCGGTGGGCGCCAGTGATCCCGGCACCGGCAAGGACCATGTGTCCGCCTTCCATCACCGCTGGCTCGGCGCTCCCGTGCCGGCTCCGCCGGACGCCCCGCCCGGCGCCCTGATCGCCCGGACCCTGGAGCGCCACCCCCAGGCCACGCTTCTCACCGGCGGGCCGCTGCACAACCTCCGGCGGTTCCTCGACGAGCAGGCGGGGGTGAGGCTGAGCCGGTGGGTGGCCCAGGGCGGGTTCGCCGGTGACAACATCGTGCCGCCCGAGCACCGGCTGCCGAAGTTCGACGGCCGTACCGCGTGCCCGACGTTCAACTTCAACGGCGCCCCCGGGGCGGCCCGGCTCGCGCTGTCGTCCGGTGACCGGATCGCCCGGCGCGAACTGGTGTCCAAGAACGTCACCCACGGAGTTCGCTACGACCGGGAGTTCCACGAGCGGCTACGGCCGTACCGGGACCGCGCGGCCGGACTCGCCCTGGTGTTCTCGGGCATGGAGCACTACCTGCGCAAGAAGCCGGGGGGAAAGCTGCTGCACGACCCCACTGCGGCCTGCGTGGCCATCGACCACGCCATCGCCGGCTGGGCGGAGGTCGAGATGGTCCGGGAGGAGGGCGGCGCGTGGGGCGCGCGGCTGGCCGTCGGCAGCCAGACGTTCATCACGACCGCGATCGATCACGAGCGGCTCTTCGAGACCTTTGTCGGCGAGGGCACCGTTTGATCTCGCACGGTGGTCGCGCGTCGTGCGGAACCTCGCCTCAGGCCGCTTCCAGCGCCTCGGCCACGGAAGGGAACATCTCGAACACCTGGGTCAGGCCGGCCAGGTTGAGCCGCCGGGCGAGGTTGCCCTGAACTCCGGTGAGGATGACCCGCACTCCCTCGCTCAGGCCGTGGTGGCGAACCTGGAGCAACTCGCCGATCCCCGAGGAGTCACAGAAGGTCAGGGCCGACAGGTCGAGGATGAGAAGCTGCGAGGGCAGGGCACTCCACGCCCTTCCCATCTCCTCCCGCAGCACCGGCGTGTGGTAGTGATCGAGCTCCCCACTCGCCCGCACGACGAGCGCGGTGCCGTGCAACCCCGAGGTGGCGGTGAAAGCAGGCTCCGCCTCATTTCTCACGAACATGACCAACCTTCTGACCTACCTTGTCCCAAGCAACACAACTGTCTCATACGGTGTGAACCACCCCGATGGGCCACGGAGCACGCCGGCCTCACCGGTCGTTCACGTCGTTCCGGGGAACACCTTCATCGCCTCCTCAACCGTACGGCGGGTGTCGAACAGCTCTGCCACTCCGAGGCGGCTCAGCCGGTTCCTCATCGCGGCGGAGAGGCCGACGAGGACGAGCGAGCCCGTCAGACGGCGGACGCGGGTGAGGGCGTACATCAGCACGCCGTACCCGGTGGAGTCACAGAAGGTGACCTCGGTGAGGTCGATCACCAGGCGCGGGTGATCGGTCGCCCGCAGGGCGACGTCGGCCTGCTCCCTCAACAGGGGTGAGGACCCGTAGTCCAGCGCCCCCGCCGCGTACAGGGTTGTGAAGTGACGGTGCCTGTCGGTTCGGATCTGGAATCCCGCACCGCCTTCGCCCCTCGACATCGGTATCCCCTCCTGACTATGTGCCAGGTGCCCCCGAACAGGCGGTTCCAATCCTGACGGGCACGGCCCACCGGTGGTGATACAGGGAACTCGGACCCGGCGACCTGTGGATCAGCGGCGTCGACGCCGACCACCCGGGGCAGGTGCTCATCCGGCACTTCGACGGCACCGCCTGGTCACCCGAGTACGGTCCGCTGTTTCGCGCCTACACCGCCACCCAGCAGTACGACGAGACCGACGACGTCGGCGACACCGGTCTGGTCCGGGTGCCGGGCACCGGCACGCTGTGGGCGGTGGGCTCGGTCGGCATCGGCGACGACGAGAGGGCCTTCGTGCTCCGCCGCTGAGCCTCCCCGCACGGCCACAAGGTCTCCGGCTTGGAACAGACGGGGTCCCTGCCGGAAACATACCCTCCGTACTCTGCGGACATAGCGCCCCCAACCCCTCAAACGCCACTGCTGATTCCCTCAACGACACAGCCGGGCCCCCGGGGACGACACCTCCACCTCCGAGCGGTCCGCGCTCGGCGAAAAAATCCGCGAAAAAAGTCAGTCAGCTGGCGTAGTCTCTCTCAAACTCCAACAAGGAGGGAGTACGACATGAAAAAGGTCTTAATCCTCCAAAAGCCTCGGCCGCCCCGGAAACCCGCCCCCCTCGACCTCCGCACCCCCTCAGGACGAGCTCTGCCCTTCTGACAGGAAGAGCCGGTTGACGAACCAGAGGATCATCCCGATCGCGAGCAGGACTCCCGCTCGGATGTAGACGTCCGCCCCCCTGCCGGTGACCGGCAGCGCCAGGACGAGACAGACCAGCGCCCCCAGGGCGGGCATCCAGCTCGGCGCCCGGAAGTGCTCGTGGTCCACGCGCTCCCTGCGCAGGACCAGCACCGCCACATTGACGATCATGAAGACGCAGAGCAGTAGAAGCACCGTGGTGTCGGCCAGGTTGCCCACGTCGCCGGTGGCGACCAGCACCGCCGCGACCCCCACGGTGAAGACGATGGCCACCCACGGGGTGGATCTCGTCGAGTGGACCGACGCGAAGATTCGCGGCACGATCCCCTCCCGCGCCATGCCGTAGACCAGGCGCGAGGCCATGAGCATGTTGATCAACGCGGTGTTGCCCACCGCGAGCAGCGCGATCAGCGCGAACAACTTGGGCGGGAACGCCAGCCCGGCGACCTTGACCACTTCGAGCAACGGGCCGGACGAGGTGGTCAACGTCCTGGTGTCGACCAGCATGGTCGCCGTGAACGCGACCCCCAGGTAGATGATCGCCGCGGCGGCCAGGCCGCCGAAGAGCGCCCTGGGAAAGTCCCGCTGCGGGTTCTTGGCCTCCTCTGCGAGGTTGACCGAGTCCTCGAAACCGAGCAGCGCGTAGAAGGCGAGTGCCGTGCCTCCCAGAACGCCGAGGAAGGCGCCGTTGACCGGGTGGAACTCCAGGGCCCGGGACGGCTCGCCGTCACCGGACAGCAGGGCGTAGATCCCGATCGCGATGATGACCAGCAGGCCGAACGCCTCGATGATCGTCAGCACCACGTTGACCTTGATGGACTCGGAGATGCCGGCGAAGTTCACCAGGGTGACCAGGCCGAGGAAGATGAACGCGCCGACGACGACCGGCAGCGTGACGAACTCCGCGAGGTAGTTGCCGCCAAAGGCCCGTGCGGCGGCACTCGCCGAGGTGATCCCGCTCATCATCACCGCGAATGCCACGATAAAAGTGACAAAGGGGATATTGAACGCTTTATTCACATAAAGCGCAGCACCCGCAGCCTGCGGATATTTACCGACGAGTTCGGCGTAGGCGGTCGCCGTCAGCGCCGCCAGCAGGAAGGCGACGAGGAAGGGCAGCCACAGGGCTCCCCCGACATAGCCCGCGACCTTCCCGACCAGCGCGTATATCCCCGCGCCAAGGATGTCGCCCACCACGAACAGAAGCAGGACCCTGCGCCCGATGACCCGCTTGAGCGAGCGCTGACCGGAACCGGATTCGACGATCACCTCAGCCATACCCCGCTCTTACCCACCGCGAGGGCGAAATCACACCAGGTCACTTGAGTCACTTCTGTAAGCGCCATGAAAGTGGCGCGCAAGTCTCTATGCTTACCGTCTCACCTGTCACGAAATGCAATGAAAGGCAGAAATGTTCCGCGCCCTTTCCTCCCGCCGTATCGCTGTCGCCGCCGCGGGAGCCGCTCTCATATCGATGACCGCCGCTTGCGGCGGCTCGTCCGGCAACGACGCGATCTGCACCGAGGCCGCCTGGACGAAGATCTTCACGGACTACACCACCTCCGCCACGGCGGGCGCCGGTGACGTCAACAAGTTGAACGACGCCACCGCCAAGCTCGCCGCCGACCTCAAGGCGCTGGCCGGCACGGCCGACGGCGATGTGGCCACCGCGCTCACCGACCTGGCCACGTCGTTCGAGTCGATCAAGATCGACCCGAACGACCCAACGGCCGCCGCTACGGCCGTCACGTCATTCGGGTCGAAGATGCAGGAGGCGACCACCAAGCTCGCCGCCGCCTGTTCGTAACCGGACCCGTGCCTCCTGGCGACAGGAGGCACTCCCGGTACGGCCGCCGCTCCGCCTGCGGGGGGCAGTGCGGCGCGGCGGCCGTACCGAACATCTCCCGAGGCCCCTGCCACCGCACGGCAGGGGCCTCGCCCGTTTCATCCCGCCCCGGCCCCCACCCGCGCGGGCCCGGGGCGGGGAAGCGCCGGCCCGAGGCGGCGGGGTGCTCCCCCGCCCGCACCGGGCCGGACCCGTCAGGCCCCGCGGGCGCGGGCCTGCTCGTAGCAGCGTTCGAAGCCTTCGAGCACCGCGGGCCAGGAACTGCGGACGGGCTCGGTCTCCCGGTTGTTCGCCGCGATCGCCTGGCGCAGCTCACGGTCGCGCACCAGCCTGGCCACCGACGCGACCAGGTCGTCGAAGCTCCGCCCGAGCAACCCCTCCTTGCCCTGCCGGACGAAGTCGGCCACCCCGCTCTGCGCGCGCGCCACCACCGGCACCCCCGCCGACCTGGCCTCCAGCGCCGCCAGCCCGAAGGACTCGCGGGGCGCGGGAGCGACGAACACGTCCGTCGCGGCGAGCAGCTCGCGGATCTGGTCGCGGCTGTAGCGGCCGGGAAGCGAGACCCAGCCGGTCATCCCGTTGGCCCTCAGATAGCGCTCCATCCGCGATCGGGCCGGGCCGTCCCCGACGATCGTGGCCCGCATCGGCGTCTCCCGAGGCACCAGGGCACGGGCCTCCCGCAGGAGCCGCAGCAGCCGGACCGGCTGCTTGCGGGGCGCCAGCCGCCCCACCGCGACGACATGCACCGGGTCGGACCGTACGGAATCCATGGAAACGGACTCCACGGCAGGGGGTACGGCGCGCCAGCCGGAGACGTCCAGGCCGTTGGAGACCACGTGCACCGGCACGCCGGGACCGGCCACCGCGCGGATCGGCAGGGCGGCCGCCTCGCTCACCGCGGTGCCCACCAGTCCCCAGCGGTGCCATCCGAACAGCAGCCGCAGCCCTCGGTAGAGCGCCCTGGTGACCGGGTCCCACATGCTGTGCACCGTGACGACCAGGGGCACCCCCGCCCGCGTCGCCGCCCGCACGCCCATCCAGGCGAACGGCGAGACCGCGCCGGTGTGCACGTGCACCACCTCGGGGCGCCGCGCTTTCACCAGACGGAGCAGGTGTCCCACCCCGAACGGGTGGACCGGCAGGTCGAAGGGGAGTCCCGCGACGATCCTGTGCACTCCGGGAAGGGGTTCCCCCGGGGTGGCGGTCGCCACCTCGACATGGTGACCGGCCTCCCGCTGCATCCGGATCAGATCGGCGACCTGCACCTCGATCCCACCCAGGCGCGGCAGGTAACAGTCACTGATGTGGAGGATCCTCACGATGCCAGCGTAGACCCGCGTGAGATCATGCCTGCGTGCCCCCGAGGGCACATCCAGCCCTCGCGAACGGAGTCAGCCTGATCAGCAACGTCAAGACAGCGGTGTTCTTTCATGCCCATCCCGACGACGAGGCCCTGCTGACCGCGGGCACCATGGCGATGCTCGCCGCCGAGGGACACCGGGTGGTGCTCGTCGTGGCGACCTCGGGTGAGCGAGGCCAGGCCGACCTCGAACCCGGTGAGGCACTGGGCGCCGCCCGGATGGCCGAGTTGTACGCGTCGGCGGCCGCGCTCGGCTGTGCCCGGGTGGTGAACCTCGGCTACGGGGACTCCGGGCTGGCTCCCGACGGCGGGATCGCCGACGACAGGCCGGACAACGCCTTCATCGACGCCGACACGGAGGAGGCCGCCCGGCGGCTGGCCGCCATCCTCACCGAGGAGAAGGCCGACCTGCTGACGACCTACGATCCGGCGGGGGGCTACGGGCACCCCGACCACGTCCAGGTGCACCGGGTCGGCGGCCGGGCCGCCGAGATCGCGAAAACCCCGATCGTGCTGGAGGCCACGGTCAACCGTGACCCCCTGCTGCGGGGGCTGCGGCTCGTCCGGAGGTTCTACCCGCAGCTCGACATCCGTGCCTTCGAGCGGGCCTACTCCCCCGGCGAGGTGATCACCCACCGGGTCGGCGTGCGGCGCTTCGCCCGCCAGAAGCGGGCGAGCATGGCCGCCCACGCCTCCCAGGCCACCGGCGCCGACACCCGCACGCTCGGAGTCATGCTCAAGATCCCCCAACCCCTCTACCGGCTGGTCTTCGGCACCGAGTGGTACGTCAGGCGGGACGTCCCCCTGGGCTCCCGCCTGAGGCATCCGTTCGAAATTCCTCCCCGAGGATGAGTCCGGAAGCGGCACACTGGGGCGGGGGTGTTACGTGAAGAGCAGATTGCTCCAGGTTGGGTTGTCGGTCGCGTCGCTGGCGCTGGCCGCCACACTTGTGATCTTCCTGCCCCAGATAGTGGCGGCCCTGACGGGCAAGCACGTCTCCTGGTCACAGATCGGCGCCCAGTTCGCCGGGCTGGGTCCCGGAGAGGTCGCGCTGATGACCGGCGTCTGGCTGCTCAGCCTGCTGGCCTACACGTTCGTACTGACCGCCTCCCTGCCCGGCCTGACCCACCTGCAGGCCCTGACGTTGAACGCGGGCGGCAGCGCGGTGAGCAACCTGCTCCCCTTCGGCGGCGCGGCCGGAGTGGCGATGACGTTCGCGATGACCAAGGGCTGGGGCTTTCCCGTCCGGGCCGTCATGGTCTCCACGCTGACCAGCGGCATCTGGAACACCCTGTTCCGGTTCCTGCTGCCCGCGGTGGGAATCGTGGCCCTGCTGTTCAGCGGGCAGCCGCTCAGCCCCGCGGTGACCAGTGCCGGCTGGGCGGGCGCGACGTCCATCCTGGCGCTGGTCGCCGTGGTGACCGTCGCGCTCTACTGGGACCGTGCCGCGGGCGTCCTGGGCCGGGTCCTCGACGCCCTCGCCCGCCTGCTCCCCCCTCGGATCCGCCCCGGCCGCCATACCGCCTCCGAGGCGCTGGCCAAGCTGCGGGCCGACACCTCCGAGATCGTGCGGAACCGCTGGGCCGGGCTGACCCTGGCCATGATCTTCTTCCTCGGTTTCCAGTGGCTGATCCTGGTCGTCTGCCTGCACGCGACCGGCGCCTACCCGGGTCTGGCCCAGTCGATCGCCGCCTTCGCCCTGTCCCGGGTGCTGACCACGGCTTTGGTGACCCCCAGCGGTACGGGGATAATGGAGGCGGGAACCATCGGCGCGCTGGTCTTCTTCGGTGCGCCGCTGGACTCCGCCACCGCCGCCGCACTGCTTTTCGGGTTCTGGACCTACACTGTCGAAATCCCCTTCGGTGGACTGGCGCTCGGCGCGTGGTCGTTCCTGCGCCGGCGTGAGAACGCCGCACCGGCCCCTGAAAAGGAGTCGATCGGCCGCTAGATTGGGAAATACCTTGTGTGCGATTGGAAGGCCCACATAGCGTGGCGGCTGACATGGTGGCGTTCCGAGTTCTCGGCCCGGTCGAGGCGCATTCCGGTGAGGACCAGCTCGACCTGGGCGGGCTCCGTCAACGTGCGGTCCTGGCGCGCCTGCTCGTCGCGCGCGGGCAGGTCGTTCCCGTCGACTCCCTGCTGTACGACCTGTGGGACGACGACGCGGCCAAGGGCGCGCAGTCGGGCCTTCAGGTCTACATCTCCCGGCTGCGCAGGGTGCTGGAGCCCGGCCGGCCACGCGGAGGTCCCAACCGGCTGCTGGTGACCGTGGCCTCGGGCTACGCGCTGCGCGCCGCCCCCGAGCAGGTCGACGCGCTCCGCTTCGAGACGCTGGTCCGCACCGCCGGAGAGCACCTGGAGGGCGACGACCCCGCCTCCGCGCGGCCCCGCCTGGAGAAGGCCCTGGGTCTGTGGCGCGGCACCCCGTACTCCGACTTCGCCGACCAGCCGTGGGCCGAGGCCGAGGTCAACCGGCTCGCCGAGCTGCGTCTGGTGGCCCGTGAGCGGTACGCCGACAGCGGCCTGCGGATGGGCATGCCCGCGGAGGCGGTGCCCGACCTGGAGGCGCTGACCACCGAGCACCCGCTCCGTGAGGAGGGCTGGCGGCTGCTGGCCCTGGGCCTGTACCGCTGCGGGCGGCAGGGCGAAGCGCTGGCGGCGCTGCGCAGGGCGCGCACGATCCTCTCCGAGGAGCTCGGAATCGACCCCGGCCCGGCGCTGCGCAAGCTGGAGTCCGACATCCTGTCCCAGGACCCGGGCCTGCAGCTCGCCGCCCCGCCGCCGGCCAGGCAGCGCCAGCAGGTGACCGCCGACACCTGGCCGCCCCGGCCCACGGTGGCCCAGGTGGAGCTTCCCCCGCTGGAGCCCGAGCCGTTCGTCGGCCGCGACGCGGAGCTGAGCAGGCTGACCACCGCCGCGGCCAGGACCGGCCGTTTCACGGTCGCGATCATCAGCGGTGACGCGGGCGCGGGCAAGACCACCCTGGTCCGCCAGCTCAACAGGCGGCTGTCCGACGACGGGTGGGGCATCTCCTCCGGGGCCTGCCCCGACAGCAGTGCCACCCCCCCTGGCTGGGCCTGGGTCGAGATCCTGCGCACCCTGGTGAGCGCTGCCGGTCCGGGCGAGTACGCCGCGCTGCTGGCCCCGCTGCTGGACGACGCGGCCCCCGAGCCCGACGACGACCAGGCCTCCGGCGGATTCCGGCTGCACCGGGCGGTGGGCGGCTACCTCGCCGCCGTCGCCAAGGAGACGCCGATCCTGCTGACCCTGGAGGACCTGCACTGGGCCGACGACCAGACGCTGGCGCTGCTCCGCGCGCTGCCGAGCCTGCTGGCCACCAGCCGGGTGCTGCTGGTGGTGACCTGCCGCGACAGCGAGCTGAGTGACCAGCAGGCCGACGTGCTGGCCGCGCTGGCCAGGCTCGGTCCCGTCCGGGTCGGTCTCACCGGACTCGACACCAAGGCGGTGGCCGAGCTGGTCCGGGCGACCTGCGTGCGCGAGGTCGACGAGGACGCGGTCAACAGCATCGTCGAGCGCACCGGCGGCAACCCCTTCTTCGTCCGCGAGACGGTGCGCCTGCTCGACGCCGAAGCGGTGAGCGACCGCGCGACGGCCGCCGAAGTGATCTCCGGAGTGCCGTCGGGCGTCCGTGACGTGCTGCGGAGGCGGATCTCCCGGCTGCCCGCGGCCGCCCAGCAGATCCTGCTGCAGGCCGCGGTGATCGGCCGCGATGTCGACGTGGACGTGCTGGTCGACGTCTCCGGCGACGAGGACGCCGTGGTCGACGCGGTGGAGGCGGCGCTGCTCGCCGGGCTGGTCACCGAACCGGGCCCCAGCATGCTCCGATTCGACCACGACCTGGTCCGCGACACGCTCTACTCCGACGCCTCCCGCCTGCGCCGCTCCCGGATGCACGCCGCGGTGGCCGCGGTGATCGAGCGCAGGAATCCCAGTGACGTGGCCGCGCTGGCCCACCACTACGACTCGGCGGGCACCAGCGAGACCGCCATCAAGGCGGTGCACTACGCCCAGCTCGCCGCCGAGCAGGCCGAGCGCCGCTTCGCCCACCGCGAGGCCGCCACCCTGTGGGAGCAGGCCATCGCCGCCTTCGACAGGTCGGGCATCACCCACACCCCCGACAGCACCAGGGAGCGCCTGCTGCTGACCCTGCGGCTGATCAAGGCATTGGCGCTCTGCGGCGACATGGCCGCGGCCCGCAGGCGGCGGCGTGAGGCGATGGACGCCGCACTGCCGCTGGGCAACCTGGAGCTCACCGCCCGGGTGGCCGCCTCGCTGGCGGTGCCGCACAAGGGCATGGCCCGCGACTTCACCCGTACCGCCTGGGAGATCGTCGACGTCGCCGAGCAGGCGCTGGTCGAGTTGCCCGCCGGTGAGCAGTCGCTGCGGGCGAGCCTGCTGGCCACGCTCGCCCTGGAGCTGGAGGGGTCGGCCACTCCCCGGGGCGAGCAGGCCTCGCTGGAGGCCGAGGAACTGGCCAGGCGGTCCGGCGATCCCGCCCTGCTCGCGACCGCGCTGAGCGGGCGGCTGCGCCAGTCGTACGGCATCACGCCGGTGGGCGAGCGCGAGGTCATCGGCAGGGAACTGCTGGAGGTCGGCAGGGCGACCGGGCAGATCTCGGTGCAGGCACTGGCCCACCTCGTGCTGATGGAGTGCGCGGCCGCCTCGGGCGCGTTCGCCGAGGCCGACGCGCACGTGGCCGCCACCGAGAAGCTGGCCAGGCAGTACGGCCTGCCCGCGCCGGCCGCCGTGGTCGCCTGGTACGCCGGGCAGCGCCTGATGATCGCCGGTGACTTCGCCGGGGCGGAGCGCGCCTACCGCGACGCCGCCCGGCTGACCGCCAGGGCCGGCATGCTGGAGGGCCGCCAGGACCTGCCGCTGATCACCACGTTCTGCCTGAACCTGGTCAACGGGCAGGCCGCCGAGATGGTCGAGCCGCTGGCCGAGGCGCACCAGCGCGGGGCCAAATGGACACTCGACGCCTACGCGGTGGCCCTCGCCTCCGCGGGCCACCATCGCGACGCGAGGGCCGTCATCGCGGTGAAGACGCCGGTGCGCCCAGACTTCCTCTACGAGCTGGCGATGATCTGGCGGGCCCTGGCGGGCATGCTGCTGGACGACCGGGAGCGGATGATCGAGGCGTACGACACGCTGAAGCCGTTCGCCGACCGGATCGCGGGCGCCGGCACCGGCGTGGTGGCACTCTGGCCGGTCGCCCTGACCCTGGGCGACCTGGCGCTGCGGCTGGGCTTCACCGATGCGGTGCGGCCGCACTACGAGAACGCCCTCGCGGTGGCCGAGCGGGTCGGCGTGAGCCGGTGGGTGGAGGCGGCGCGGCGCTCCCTCGGCGGCTGACACGACTCAGCAGGTGACCCTGAACTTCTCGCTGCGCAGCGGGGCGTCCCCGGAGACCGAGAGCACGGCGCGGTACCAGCCGGGGTTGTTGACGATCCTGGGCTGCCACTCGACGGTCTGGGCCTCGCCGGTGAAACCGGAGCCGGTGCCCAGATAGGCGTACCAGCGGTGGGTCTTCGAGCTCCAGCGCTCCAGGCGCCAGCCGTAGGAGACGGCGGCCCGGGGGTCGTCGTTGCCGACCACGCCCTGGACCCGGTAGGGCCTGTCGCAGGGACCGAACGCGTCGAGCTCGCTGACGGTGACCTCACCGGCCACCGGGGCCTGCTCCGTGGTGGCCGGCACCGACTGCGAGGAGAGCACCACGGTCCGCGCCGGTGCCCGCGTCGCCGTACCGGCCGTGCTCTCCGTACCGGCCGGGGTCCGGGCACCGGTGCCGTACGCGGTCTCCACCCCCAGGTAGGCTCCGGTAAAGGCAAGGGTGGCGACGAGCAGCTTGGCGACACTCGCGGTTCCACTCGCCACCACCGGCGCCACACTGCTACGCGAACCCATCACAGACACCTTCCTTTGTTACTCCCAGGTGTATGCCAGGGTGGTTGCTCTGGAGTTGACGTCCGCTTGCAGTCTGTGTGCCTGAGGGGGCTCCGCCATAACGGATGAGGTAAGCCTGCCCTAATATCAAGTCAAGCAGGCGGAGCAACCGTGGCGGTGACGTTCAGAGTGCGATCTGTTGTGGCGGGTATCCCTGACCCGACTTCCGCGTCCTTCCTGGGCATGCCCCTGTGGCTCTGGGTGATCGTCGGCGGCGTGGCCCTGTTCGGCGCGTTCCAGGTCTACTACTGGGTCGGCCACGTCCTGGGCTCCAGGCTCTACACCTCCCGGCTGGGTACCAAGATCGGCCAGGAGAACATCCTGCGGGTCGAGAAGGTCGTCAGGAAGTGGGGCGCACTCGCCGTCTACGCCTGCTTCTGGGTGCCCGGGCTGCGCCACACGCTGCCCTGGGTGGCCGGGGTGCTGCGGATCTCCTATCCCTGGTACGTCGTGGCCAGCGCGCTCGGCTGCCTGACCTGGGTGCCGGTGACGTCCTTCGGCCTGTACTCGGTGATCTGGGGCTGGCTGGAGCTGGTCGTGCGGTCGCCGCTCCTGGCGGTCCTGGTGGCGGTGGCGGCGGTCGCGGTGATCGCCTGGTTCGTCCGCCGGCGCCGGCGCCGAGTCGCCCGCAGCGAGGCGGACAGCCAGGTCGCCGCTCCCTGACCCTCCCCCGGGCCGTTTGGCGTGCGGCACCCGAGAGCCGCCTCTCCCGGTCTCGCCCACCCGACGCCGATGTCAACTTTTCCATAGCCAAACAGCCAACTTCCGCATATCGACGGTGGCCTCTGCCAGCATGGCTCGCATGCATCACGGGGGAATCCGCCTCATCACCCGCGCGGCGCTGGTCGCCACGGCCACCCTGGTCACCGCGTCTCCGACGCCGGCCCTGGCCACCGGCCCCCCGGTATCCGCCCTGACCACCGGAGGCGTCGCGCCCGCCTGGCAGGGGCGTGCCTCCGTGCCCTCGGTGCCGGGACGGGCCGCGTACCTGTACGACACGGGCACCGGAGCGGTCCACCTGAGCAAGCAGGCCGGCAAGCGGATGCCGGTGGCCAGCCTGACCAAGGTCATGACGGCGTACGTCGTGCTCAGGGAGGCGAGGCTGGACGACACCGTCACGATCCAGGCGGCGGATATGCGGCACGCGGCCTCGAACGGCGCGACCCACGCCTCCCTGCGCGCCGGGGAGCGGTTGACCGTCAGGGACCTGCTTTACGCGGTCATGCTCCCCTCGGCCGCGGACGCCTCCCACGCCCTGGCCCGGGTCTACGGGCCGGGCAACGCGAGGTTCGTGGCGAAGATGAACGCCACCGCCCGCTCCATGGGCCTGGTCGACACCGCCTACGCCAGTGCCGACGGCCTGCCGAGGCCCGCCCCCGGCCATTCCACGGCCCTGGACCAGGCGAAGCTGGCCGACATCGCGCTGCGCGACCCGGTGCTGCGGACCATCGCCTCCAGCAGGCGCCACGTGGTGGCCAAGTCCAAGGTCCATCGGGCGCACTCCTGGACCAACTCCAACAAGCTGCTCGGCAAGACGCCCGGGGTCCTGGGCCTCAAGACCGGCTACACCAGCGCCGCCGGATACTGCCTGTCGTTCGCCGCCGACCGCGACGGCCACCGCCTCATCGGCGTCATCCTCGGCGAGTCCAGCGCCGACCGGCGCTTCCAGACCGCGACACGGCTCCTGGACTGGGCGAGCGAGCAGACGCCGCCCGAGCTGTGATCAGGCGGTACGAACCGCACCTGCCTGGCCGCCCCCTGGAGCATCATCGACCTGACGAAACGCATGCGTATCGGCAACATCCGGCAATGACCTTTCTCGGGGATGACGAGACCGCGGCCATCGGACCATCCAGAATCGTCCGGCTGCTGGGAGAAGGGGCATGGGCCGGGTCTACCTCGCCACCTCGGCCGGCGGGAGGTCCGTGGCGGTGAAGCCAGAAGAGGATCGCCGACAAGAATGCGACAAAACCACATCAAATTACATATTGCCACAATTACCCCCTAAGTAAGTCGCCGGGTTAGCGGACGGCCTTCTCGGGCACCGCCTCTCCGGGCGCGACCGCGCGGAGAGCGGCCTCCGCCGTCCCCAAGATCTTCCGAATGGACCAATGGCCGCGCGTCCGACATTTCTTCCCGCACACACGCCTGGGGCAATACCCTGATAAGAGCTGAAGCGCATGACATTGGTGCCCTGGAGACGCGCCCGGAGGGAAGACGTGCCGAAGTCAAGGCTGCGCGATCGGGAGTATTCCTCGTGGGGGGGCACACGGTGGGGAGGCGCATCCAGGCGTTCCCGTGCCGAAACTCGAAGACGACAGCGACCAAAGTCAATAGTGGGCTTTGCGACATGGCCCTTTGAATTCGTCTGGATTCGAAAGAGGTGGTCTGCCATCGCATCGAGTCGTCCATCGCGACGGAGACAACTGGCGCGATGGATCATATTTTTCTACGTCACCAACGTGCTCTGGAACACGTGGGAGGTCTACCAGGGCAACCCGCAGGGCTTCATGCCGTATCTCCGCGGCGAACAGGACCTCCTGCCACTCCTCTATCTCCCGCCGCCCCTACTCAAGGCGAACCTGTCCTCGTGGGTGGACCTGTCGTTTCTGGCCGTGCTGCTTCTGATCCTGTTCTGGGCGATCGGCCCGCACGGCCCGCTGAAGGTGATGATTTATCTTCTCGTCGTGTTCGCCATAGCGCTGATGGCACCGATCAGCCGCGGATCCACCCGCGCCGCGATCGTCTCGGCGTGGACCTGGTGGATTCAGACGGCATGGCCGTGGCTCGTCAAGGCCGCCCTGAGCCCCTGGACGACAGCGGTTCTCGGCCTGCTGCTGGCGGCCGGTTGCCTCATGGCCTTCCTTTTCACCGGTTACCAGATTCTCCGGATGGCCAGAGAACTGATCACCGACGAGATGGACCTGCTGGACGCGACGCGATTCCTTGCCTTTGTTCTCGGGGGCGCGATCGCTCTCGGCGTTATCTCGGAGATAGCCGCGTGGTCCGTTCAGCTCATGCGAAACAGCCACGCCTTCCCCGGCTGGTCGCCCTTCCTGTGGACCGTCTTCATCGCGACCCTGGCCGCCACCACCGCCGTCACCCTGGACATGACGTCGGAGATCCGGCTTCCCACCCCCGAGAAAACCGAGCCCGCGGCTTCTCTCCGTGAACCCGGCGAGGAAGACCCCTGGCCATGACCAGGGGCCGCCGAGCCCGCACGGTGAGGCCCGCGGTGCGGGGCGGCTTCCACTACCTTCGCGCCTCTCCCGCGGAGGCACCGCGCATCAACCCGTGACACGCGATCGCGGCGGCGGCCACCACGTTGAGCGAGTCCACGCCCGCGGCCATCGCGGTGGAGCTCATCGGGATGCACACCCGCTCGTCCGCCTCCCGCAACCAGCGCGAGGACAGCCCGTCCCCCTCCGACCCGAGCAGCAACGCCACCCGGTCACTCATCTCGGCGGTGTCCATGGGTGTGGCGCCCTGATCCGGGGTCAACGCCAGCGTCCGGTATCCCGCCGCTCGGATCTCCTCCAGTCCTTCGTACCAGTTGTCCATGCGGGCGTAGGGGATCGCGAAAACCGCGCCCATCGACACCTTGACCGCTCTCCGGTAGAGAGGGTCGGCGCAACGCGGCGAGAGGACGATCGCGTCGACCCCGAGGGCGGCGGCACACCGGAAGATCGCGCCGACGTTCCCATGATCGACCAGGTCCTCCAGGACCAGGATGCGCCGGGGCCGGGCGCCGGGCAGCCGTCCGGGATCACGACCGGCGCCCCGCTCCGGGGCCCCTCTCTCCGGGGAGGAGGCGCGGCCGGACAGGACCTCTCCGGTAGCCGGCAGGGGAAGACGTTCCATCGCGGCGAGGGCGCCCCGGTGGACCTGGAAGCCGGTGACACCCTCCATGACCGCGTCGTCCACGATGTGGACCCGGCCTTCGAGGGGGTCGAGGAGGTCGGCGAGAGGCTCGGCCCAGCGGGGGGTGAGCAGCACGGAGCGCACGGGGTAGCCCGCCGCGACGGCGCGTCGGATGACCTTCTCCCCCTCGGCTATGAAGAGGCCGTGCTCGGCCTCCAGGCTCTTGCGCAGCTCGACGTCACGCAGATCGGCGTAGTCGGCCAACTGGTCGGCCAGGTGGGGGTCGATGGCTTCAGGCACCCTCGAATACTGCCATGACCCGCCTGAGCTGCCATATCAGCGCGTGGACGAGGAGCATGGCGGAGCAGCCGACGACCACTCCCGCGCCCAGCCTCGTCACGAGTTCGGCCATGCCACGTGGCGGGAAGGCGATGGGCCAGGCGATCGCGCCCAGCAGGATGGACAGGGCGGTGGCCAGGAACACGGCCATCCGCCCGCGGGCGGGGATGATCAGCCGCTCGGGGACCGGCCGGGGCTCCATCCTGGACAGGCCGCGCCAGGCCCACCAGAGCACGACCGCCAGGCCGACCACCGTGGAGGTGTACTGCAGCAGGCGGAACAGCGGAAGCACGTCCGCCACCCGGGTGTCCAGCCAGCTCCAGCCCCACATGGCGGAGCTGTAGGAGTGGGTGAAGGAGTCCCAGAGCTTGTGGGTGAGGGCGCCCACCGCGCCTCCGGCGATCACGGCGGGCAGCCGCCGCACCCCGTACATGCCGGGGGTCAGGGCCGCGGCGCGCCCGGCGAGGCCGGGGGGCAGGAGCGCGGTCAGCGGGTCGCGAAGCACCAGATGGAAGACCGCCAGCAGCACGACGACGGCGAACGGGTCGATCGTGAGGACGCCCTCGTAGGAGTGCCAGATCATGTAGTCGGGCAGGAACGGGAAGAAGATCGGCAGATCGGGCACCATGGCCCCCAGGGCGAGCGCCCAGGGATCGAGCAGGCGGCGCATCCGCTCCGAGGAGATCAGCGGCAGCACCGCGGCCACATGACTGGGCGTGAACGGCACGGGTTTCCCTCCGACGATCCACTGGGGCAGGTCCATCCTGTGACACGAACACAGCGCGCGGGCACGCCGCCGTACGGTCGAGGCTCGGTCCAGGGAGGCGAGAGACCGTCTCCCTGGGGAGCGGCGGAGACGGCACTGTGGGGAGCTTTGCCGCTTCCCGGCATTCCAACACTCTGTGACGACTAGATTACCGAACGCCGTTGATCGGGGATTCGGGGGTTGTCGTGATCGACCAGACTGTGCTGGCGCCCAGCGTCGAGTGGCTGCGCGACGCCCGCAGGGCCCGCCTGCTCTCCATGGCCACCCTCCTCTGGCTGGGCGCGGAGAGCGTGCTCGGCATCGCCGCGGGGCTGGGAGCGCACTCCGTCGCCCTCATCGGCTGGGGCACGTCGGCTCTGGTGGAGGCGGCGGCCAGCCTGATCGTGGTCTGGCGGTTCACCGGTTCGAGGACCGGTTCCGCACACGCCGAGGAGCGGGCACGCAAGGCGGTGGCGGTCAGCTTCTGGCTGCTGGCCCCCTACCTGGTGCTGCATGTGGCGCACGACCTGGACGCGGGCCACCGGCCCCTGCCGAGCCTGCTCGGGATCGCTGTGACGGCGACCAGCGCGATCGGCATGCCGTTTCTGGGGGTGGCCAAGCGGCGGCTGGCCATCCGGTTGCGCTCGGCGGCGACCGCCGGCGAGGGGACGCAGAACCTGATGTGCGCGCTGCTCGCCACGGGGGTGCTGGCCGGACTGACACTGAACACCGCCGGGTGGTGGTGGGTGGATCCCGCCATGGCGGTACTGCTGGCGGCGGTGGCGGTGCGGGAGGGACTCAGGGCATGGCACGGGCACTCCTGCCCGCACTGACCACGCGCCTCCCCCGCCGGCGGACGAGCACTCCCGACACCGGCGACCACCGGCGCGCAGAGTGTCACTGTAAACACATATGGTGATAACAGCACCAAAAGGGGTGTTTTGCCACAGTAACCGTTCCAAGTACAGTTCCGTGAATATTGCGGACAACCTCCCGATAGGGTGACCCGCTAGCTTCCTGACATCGACATCGAAGAGGGAACCGTGGGACGTCACCGTACGGATGAACTCGAGGACGGCTACAGCTCCTACAGGGAGGCGCAGCCCAGGCGGAGGCGTGGGGGACGCGGCAAGGTGCTGGTCCCGCTGGCCGGTTCCGTCGCCCTCGCGGTGCTGCTCGGTGTGGCCGCGTTCGTGGTCATCAACCGCGACCGCGGGTGCGCGGGTGACGCGCTGCCGCTGCGGATCACCGCCTCGCCGGACATCCAGCCCGCCCTGTCCCAGATCGCCGAGCGCTTCAACAAGGCGGCCCACGAGGTCGAGGGCAGGTGCACCACCGTCGCGGTGACCAAGGGCGCCTCGGCGACCGTGGCCTCCTCCCTGGGCGGGGTCGGCGGCAAGGCCGCCCCGATGGACCTGTGGATTCCGGACTCGGGGCTGTGGGTGGCGAACCTGCGGGCGAGGAACCAGGATGTGCCGGAGGCGGGCGCGTCCATCGCGCACTCCCCCATCGTCATGGTGGCCTCGGGTTCGGTGATACCGAACCTGAAGAAGAGCTTCGGCGAGGCCAGCTGGGGTGGCATGATCAGCGCCGCCAACGTGGCCAACGTCGACGGTCCCGGCCGCAAGGTGCGCGTGCTGGTGCTGGACCCCTCGCTCAACGCCGCCGGGCTCGGCGCGCTCCTGGCCGCCGCCGGAGTGGCCACGGCCTCGGGCACGGGCGAGGAGCAGCTGGTCGGCGCGCTCAAGAACCTGTCGGGATCGACCTCGACGGTCCGCGACCAGGACGCGCTGCTGTCCAGCCTCGGCGTCAAGGGCAGCAAGGCCCCGCTGGGCATCGCCTCGGAGCAGGGTGTCTGGGCGTTCAACAAGGTCAAGAAGCCCGAGGTTCCCGCCGTGCCGCTCTATCCGGCCGAGGGGACCATCAACCTCGACTACCCGGTGGTGATCACCGCCAAGGACGCCGCCGTGCGCAAGGCCGCCGAGGCGTTCCAGAGGGAACTCGCCAGCGAGCCCTCCAGGAAGACCCTGCAGGACCAGGGCTTCCGCACCCCGGACGGCAAGGGCGGAAAGGCGATCTCCGGCTCCGCGGGCTTCCAGGCCAAGGCGCCGCAGGCGATCGAGCCGCCCGACGGCAAGACCGTCGCGAGGATGTCGCAGACCTGGTCCCGGATCAAGCTGGGCACCAGGCTGGTCACCCTGCTGGACGTCTCGGGGACCATGGCCCTGCCGGTGCCGGGCACCGGCATGACCCGGATGCAGGCGATCAGCAGGATCGCCGTCGAGGGCATGAAGCTTTTTCCCGCCAAGAGCGAGCTGGGACTGTGGGAGTTCTCCACGCACCTCGACGGCCAGGGGGTCGACTACCGCGAGACGGTCCCGGTCGGCCCGCTCACCGAGGACATGAACGGCGTGCTGCGCAGGGACGTGATCAACCAGAAGCTGATCGGCGCCCAGGCCAAGGCGACCGGCGACACCGGGCTCAACGACACCCTCGCCGCCGCCTACCAGCAGATGACCGACGAGTACCAGAGCGACAAGATCAACACGGTGCTGATCCTCACCGACGGGGCGGGCAACGACGACCCGGACGGGGGGATCAGCAACCAGCAGATCCTGAAGCGGCTGAGGGAGCAGTTCAACCCGGAGAAGCCGGTCAGCGTCCTGATCATCGCGTTCGGCCCCGACGCCCCCAAGGGCAAGCGCCAGATGGACGCCCTGGCCAAGGCGACCGGCGGTGACGCGTACATCGCCAAGGACGTCCTGGAGGTCAGGAAGTTCTTCCTGGAAGGCATGAAGCGCCGGCTCTGCGCGCCCAACTGCTGACCCTCCATCGCGTACGGCTGGTGTCACATTGGCACCAGCCGTACCAATTTCCCCAGGTCATACCAGGTCGGCATGATATTGACCCATCTGGTCAACCGGTTGCGGGGAGGTGACGTCCTACGCGTGTGGGGCCTGGAACGGGCGAGTGGTGAAGCCCGTGAACGAGCCCGTCCCGCGGGGAGGAATGTCCGTGCCCGGATGGCCGACCGTCGGCCGAACCGACGATCAACAACTCGTTGAGACGCTGCGGCGCGCCGACACGACGGCGCCCGCGAGCCTCTACGACTCCTATGCCGAGCGTCTCCACGACTATGCCCACTCGCTGCTGGGCGACCGCGAGCACGCCGCAGGCGCCGTACACGACGCCCTGGTTACGGCCCAGGGCCACGTGGACCGCCTGCGCGACCCCGGCCGTCTGCGCGCGTGGCTGTACGCCCTGGTACGGGTCCGATGCGCGGGCGCGGAGCAGCGCGGCGGCCCGCGGGGCACGGCACCGCCTCCCGACGTCCACGACGACCCGGGCGAGCGGGAGCTGGCCACCCTGGTCCACGAGGCGATGGCGGAGCTGGGCGGGCAGGAACGCGAGGTGCTGGAGCTTTCGCTCCGTCACGACCTCGGCGGCGGTGAGGTCGGCGCGGTGCTCGGACTGACCTCCAGGCAGGTGGCGGCGAGGCTCTGCCGGGCCCGCGACCACCTGGAGAACGCGGCGGCCGCCGTGGTGCTCGCCAAGGTCGGCCGGGCGCACTGCCCCGACCTGTCGGCGATGGTCGACTCGTGGGAGGGCCCCCTCACCACGATCCTGCGCAGGCGGTTGTCGGCCCACATCGGCCGCTGCGAGGTATGCGTGGAGCGCAGGGACCGGCATGTCTCGGCCGGGCGGCTGCTGGACCTGGTGCCGTTGGCCTACCCGCCGCTCTCGCTGCGCCGCCGGGTGATCGAGACCTGCCTGAACCCGGAACTGAGCGAGGAGCGCGCCTCCATCGTCGCCCGGGGCGACCACTTCGACAGGACCGGTTTCCCAGCGGAGGGGCAGCGGCCACCGGGCCGCCGGCGGGCGGGGAGGAACCGGCGGGCGCGCGATGAGGGGAGCCATGGGACCGGGCAGGCGGCGTCTCCCGCGGGGAGCGCCGCGGGCGCCCGGTCCCGGCGCGCGGCAACGCCGCCGGATGGTGAGGGGCGGCGTACGGAGGTGCTGCCGGCGCAGCGGCGGAGGCAGCGGAGGCGCAGGGGGCCCGTGCTGCTGCTGGCGGCGGTGTGCGTGCTGGCGGCCACCGGGGCGGTGGTCGTGGTGGGCGGGCAGGACCTGGCCGGCGGGGCGTTGGGGAACGCCCAGGCCGCGCCGGGCACGGAGCCCGCGCTGATCACGCTGGAGCCCGGCCCGGAGCCGACGCCCGACCTGCCGCCGGAGGAGTCGGAGACAGCGGACCCGGAGACGGAGAGCGCGCCGACCCCCACTCCGCGAAGGACCCAGGAGACCGGGATGCCCGCCCCCACCCCCACCGCGGCGCGTCCGGCGCCGACCCGCAGGTCCTCGGCGGGACCGTCCCGCGCCACCCGCGCCACCACCCCGCCTCCCGCGGCCGGGCGGCTGACCGTCTCGTGCCCGTCGGACATCGGAGAGGGCGCCGGGCAGATTCAGCTCGCGGCCCGCAACGCCACGCTCTCCTGGTCGGCGACCACCTCCGGCGGGCTCGACGTGCATCCCGCCCGGGGGCGGCTGAAGGCGGGGGCGAGGGCCGTGATCTGGGTCACAGCCAGGGATCCCTCGGAGAGCGGCGCGGGACGGGTCGCGTTCAGGTCCGCCGGGGGCAACACCGGATGCGCGATTTCCTGGGAGAACCCGGAGGCGGACGCCTCCGCGCCTCCCCCGGACCCGGCACCCGACCCGACCCCGACCCCCTCCACCGGGGCGAGCTCCGAGGGGGAGATCGGCTGATTCCCGCATCTCGTTTTACCTAACACCGAGACTTCTCCCAGGAATCCGGTAAACCATGGACTGGTGCCGAGCGTCGGCATTGACGTCCATGCTGAGTGATTGATCACATGAAGGCGCGATCAGTCACGTCATTACCAACCGGGAGTTTCGGAGATGTCGATCAACCGCAGAGTGCTCAAATGGGCGCTCACCTTCGCATGTGTCGCGGGGGCCGTGATCGCCTTGGTGGACATCGACACCCCGTTACGCCTGGTTCTCACCCCCCTGTTCCTGTTGGCGGTCCCAGGCATCGCAGTGGTAGGACTGTTGCGTGATCGTGACCCTCTTGCGGCACTATCAGTGGGGGCAGCGGCAAGCCTGGTTGTGAACGTGCTCTTGGCCGCTGCCATGCTCACTTTTGACGCGTGGTCGCCTCGTGCCGGAGTTGCGACGATCGCGGTGCTCGGCGGTTTCATATACGTACTACGCGTGTTGTATCGGGGGAGCGGGAGCTTGCAGACCGAACAGGGGGTCAGGTCAAGGTGAACATCGTCATCGTTCGCCCGGGAGACCTCGGGGAGTCCGAGATCTCACGATGGCGGGAGTTACAGGTAGCGGACCCGTCGCTGGACAACCCCTTCCTCTCCGTGGAGTTCGCGCTCGCCATGGGGCGCCTGCGCGACTACGTCCGCGTCGCGGTCATCCAGGACGACGGCAAGATCGTGGGATTCTTCCCCTACGAACGGCACAGCTTCGGGATCGGCAAGCCGCTCGGCGGCTTCCTGACCACCTGCCACGGACTGATCTCGGTTCCCGGGCTCGACCTGGATGTCCGCACCCTGCTGCGCGCCTGCAAGCTCTCGGTCTTCGACTTCGACCACCTGGTCCCCGGCCAGCCGACGTTCGCGGCGTACGAGTCCGACGTGCGACCGGCGCCGGTGATGGACCTCAGCGTGGGTTTCGAGGCCTACATCGAGCAGGTGAAGGCCAACTCGCCGAAGAACCTCAAGACCGTCCGCTACAAGGAGCGCAAGCTCGGCCGCGAGCAGGGCGAGATCCGCTTCGAGTGGGACTCGTCCGACCTCGGCACGCTCCGCACGCTCACCAACTGGAAGTCCGACCAGTACCGCAGGACGGGCCGCGTCGACCGCTTCGCCCAGCCGTGGATCGTCCAGTTGCTCGACGAGATGCACGCCGAGAAGTCCGAGAGTTTCGCGGGTGTCCTGACCATGGTCTACGCCGGAGACAGGCCCGTCGCCGGGCACTTCGGCCTCCGTACCGCGACGACCCTGGTGGGCTGGTTTCCCGCCTACGACACCGAGTTCGCGCGCTACTCCCCCGGCATCATGCACCACCTGCACATGGCCGAGCACGCCGCCGGCTCAGGGCTGCGGCAGGTCGACATGGGCAAGGGCGGGCGCGAGTACAAGAGCTGGCTGAAGAGCGGTGACCTCTTCGTCGCGGAAGGCCGCGTCTCGCGTCCCTCCCCCGCGGCCGCCGTCCACTGGATCGGCCGTACCCCGGTCAACAAAGCACGAACGATCGTTACAGATCGCCCACATTTGTACAGGCTTGCTGACCGTGTGCTGAAGGGGTTCGGCCGTATGCGCTCCCCCGCGCAGAACCAATCAAGCACTCCGGTCGTCAAGGAACCATGGGGAGTGGGTTAGACCGCTCCCGTCATCGCACCCCATTCGCCAGGACCCTCGCATGCATCCCTCATCGCATTCGCCATTTCCCCCGATCGTTCCGATCGTCTATGGCCCCGGGTCCGTCCGCCAGTCGCCCCTGACGACAGACCGCCCGGAAGGACATCCGTCATCATGAGTCCCGAAGTCGCCAAGCACTACAACAACAAGCCCCCCTTGAGGGCGGTGCCGCCCATCGAGCGGTTCACCCCCATCACCCCCAACATGGCGATCTCCCCGACTGTCAGCGTCGTCGTACCGGCCATGAACGAGGCGGAGAACCTTCCGCACGTCTTCGCGACGCTGCCGCAGTGGATCGACGAGATCGTCCTGGTGGACGGCAACTCGGTGGACGACACCGTCGCCGTGGCCAGGAAGCTGCGCCCCAACATCCGCGTGGTCCGCCAGACCGGCAAGGGCAAGGGGAACGCGCTCTCGGCCGGATTCGCCGCCTGCACCGGCGACATCATCGTGATGATCGACGCCGACGGGTCCACGGACGGCCGTGAGATCATCCAGTTCGTGGGCGCGCTGGTCACCGGGGCCGACTTCGTCAAGGGCTCGCGCTACGCGTCCGGCGGCGGCAGCGACGACCTGACGTTCATCCGCAAGTTCGGCAACAAGACGCTGACCGCGCTGGTCAACAGGATGTACGGCACCAGCTACAGCGACCTGTGCTACGGCTACAACGCCTTCTGGGCCCGCCACCTGGACGTGCTCAACCTCGACTGCGACGGCTTCGAGATCGAGACCCTGATGAACGTCCGCGCCGCCAAGGCCGGGCTCAAGGTTCACGAGGTACCCAGCCACGAGCGCTGCCGCATCCACGGCGAGAGCAACCTGCATGCCGTCCGCGACGGCATCCGGGTGTTGAAGACCATCATCCGCGAGTGGCGGAGCAACCCGGCTCCCGTGGTGCACGAGCCGGCCACCACCTCCCGCGCGGCGGACCAGGGCGCCGCGTAGCCATGAGAAGCAGTGTCGTCATCTGCGTCTACACCGAGGAACGCTGGGAGGACATCCGAGCAGCCGTCGAGTCGGTCGAGAACCAGAGCCGCCGGCCGCACGAGATCATCCTGGTCGTCGACTACAACCCGGACCTCCATCTGAGGCTGAAGAAGGAGTACCCCGGCGTCGTCGTGGTGGAGAACGCTCAGGAGAAGGGGCTGTCCGGTGGCAAGAACACCGGCGCGGCGACCGCCTCCGGCGACATCGTGGCATACCTGGACGACGACGCCGTCGCGGAGCCGGGTTGGCTGGAAGCGCTGGAGGAGGGCTTCCAGGACCCGACCATCGTGGGGGTGGGCGGGCTGACCAGGCCGCTGTGGGGCACCGGGCACCGGCCCGGCTGGTATCCCTACGAGTTCGACTGGACCGTGGGCTGCAGCTATCGCGGCATGCCCACGCAGCGGGCGCGGATCCGCAACGTCATGGGCGGCAACGCGGCCTTCCGCAGGGAGGCCGTGCAGGAGGTCGGTGGGTTCCACACCGGCATCGGCCGCAGTGTGCAGGGGCGCAAGCCACGCCCGCTGGGCTGTGAGGAGACCGAGTTCTGCATCCGGCTCTCGCAACGGATGCCCGGTTCGGGGATGCTGTTCGAACCCGCCGCGGTGATCGGCCACAAGGTGCCGGCCGCGCGCGCCACCTTCGCCTACTTCCGCTCGCGGTGTTACGCGGAGGGCCTGTCCAAGGCGCTGGTCACCCAGAGTGTGGGGGCGGGCGACGGGCTGTCGAGTGAGCGGGCGCACGCGATGAAGGCGCTGCCGCTGGGCGCGTTGCGCGGGATCGGCGAGGCGCTGCGGGGTGATCTGTCCGGTCTCGGCAGGGCCGGCGCGATCGTCGTCGGCCTCGCCTGGACCACCTGGGGTTACGTCATCGGTTCCCTTCGACTGAAGCGGGTGCGTTCATGATCCGCGTACCGATCCTGATGTACCACTCGGTTTCCGACCGGCCCAACGCCGAGACGAAGCCACTGGCGGTACGGCCCTCTGCCTTCGCCGAGCAACTGGCCTACCTGAAGGAGAACCGGTTCACGCCGCTGACGGTGGCCGACCTGGTCGCCTCGCTGCACAAGAACAACGGCCGCTCCATCCCGGAGCGGCCGGTGGTGGTGACCTTCGACGACGGGTACGCCGACTTCCACAGCGAGGCGCTGCCCCTGCTCGAGCAGTACGACTTCCCCGCGACCGTCTTCCTGACCAGCGGGTGGGTCAGCGACGCGGGCAAGGACGCGGCGGGCAGGCCGCTGGACACGATGCTGTCGTGGAGCCAGGCGCGCGAGGCCGCCTCGTGCGGCATCGAGATCGGCGGGCACAGCCACAGCCATCCTCAGCTCGACCAGCTTCCGGACGACGAGCTCCGTCAGGAACTGCGGCGCAACAAGTCCCTGCTCGAAGACAAGATCGGCTCCCTGGTCTCGACGATGGCCTACCCGTACGGCTACTCCAGCGTGCGGGTGCGGCGCGAGGTCAGGCGGGCCGGTTACTGGGCCGCCTGCGCGGTGAACAACGCCATCGCCGCCGACCGGCACGACGTGCTCGCGCTACCGCGCCTGACCGTCGCCGAGGGCACGTCGATGAGAATGTTCAGCCGGGCCGTCGAGGGAAACCAGGTTCCGCTGATCTACATGAGAGAACGGATGCTGACGAAGGGTTACGCCGTCGTCAGACGTACGAGATACGGCCTGCGCCGGGTGCGCGGCCAGGTGTGAGCGGCCGGCCCGCACCCGGGAGAGGCGTGGCCCGCGGGCCGGTGCCCGCCCGGGTGCGCCCACCCCTCTCCGCCCTCGTCCTCGCTTCCCCGAGGGAGCGAAGGCGGCGGGACAGGTGCCACCGGGCGGGAATTCGGTCGCGGTATTGCTCTTCAACGGTCTACGCAAAGCAGTCGAACATGGCGTAACTTCGTGTTCGCTCGTCGCACCTCGGTCCGCGTAGCCGCCATGATGTTAGACGTGAGGCAACGGGCAGGTAATGACGTGACGACGACACCGGCGGCGGAAACTGCCGAGGTCGGGGAGACCGATCCCACCCAGCCCGCGCCCTCGGACGGAGCGCGGGCCGGGTCCGGCGGCGAGCCCGTCGGCACGGCGCCCTCCGAGGCTCCGGAGGAGGCGCCCGACCGTGAGGTTCCCGATCACGCCGCACCGGGTGACAGCCGTGACGGCGAGGTTCCGAAGGGCGGGGTTTCCGGCGGCGAGGCCACCAAAGGTCCTCGTGACGGCGGCGACGGTGCATCGGACGACGCCGATGACGCCGATGACGCTGACGACACGCCGGCTACGCCGCCGGAGGTGATCTCCGACCAGGCTCCCGGCGGGGCTCCGGATACCTCAGACGGCGACGACTCGGAGGTCACCGCCGTCATCCGGTTGCCCGCACGCCCGATCTCACCGCCCACGGCGGACGCTCCCGAGGCCGAGGACGCCTCCGGCAGCGAGATCGACACCACGACGGAGATGCGTCTGCCCTCGGCACCGCTCCGCCCGACGCCGAAACCCACGGAACCGAAACCCGAGGAGCCGGAGCCCGCGAAACCGGAACTCGCGGGACCGGTGACCGCGGAAGGCGGAACACCGGAGCGGAGGCCGCGGGAAAGGGCCGTCACGACGTCCAGCCCGCTTCCAGGGACCCCTGAGACCGCTTCGGAGGCCACGGCTCCAGCGGACCGTCGGGAGCCACAGGGCGCGCCGCAGAGCCCGGGGAAGGCGGCTCCGGCCGCCGCCAGGCCGTCGCGAATGACGAGCGTGATGCGGTCGGCCGCGGTGTGGCTGCCACCGTTGCTCACGGTCGAAGGCCTGATCATGTACGTGCTGGCCCTGCGCGTGACGCCGGGCCCGCTGCGGGGCGTCGACGTGACCAAGATCGACGCCTTGGGCCTGATCTCGGCCATGCCACTGACCGCGTTCGCCGCGATCCTGCTGATGCTCGTCGCGTTCTTCGTCACGATCGCGCAGAACACCGACCGCAAGTTCCTGCTGCTCTTCCAGATCGCGGCGATCACCTTCGCCCTGCACGGGGCGTCGGCCCTGATCTCGGACGAGGCTAGGTTCCCCACGGCCTACGTGCACGCCGGCTTCGTGGAGTACATCAACCGCACCGGCGAGTCGTCCGCGATCCTCGACGCCCGCCTCGCCTGGCCGGGGTTCTTCGCACTGGTGGCGTTCGTCACCAAGGCCGCCGGGGTCACCGACCTGGCGACGATCATGCGGTGGACGCCGCTGCTGTCGAACCTGCTGTACCTGCTGCCGTTCGTGCTGATCCTGCGCCAGGTGGTCGCCACCACCCGGGCCCGCTGGTTCGCCGCCCTGCTGTTCGTCATCGTCCAGTGGATCGGCCAGGACTACTTCTCCTCCCAGGGCTTCACATACGCGATCTACCTGGCCTTCGTGGCGATCGTGCTGCGCTGGTTCGGCAAGGTCGAGCCCCGCGACAAACCGATGCCCGCCAAGGGGCGCGTCCGGCGGCTGCTGGCCCGCCTGGACGGGCTGACCCCTGGCGAGCTGCCCCACTCGACCGGCGCCTACGACCGGGTGATCATGCTGATCGTGCTGATCGGCCTGTTCGGCACCGCGACCGCCTCGCACCAGATCACGCCGTTCATGATGCTCGGCGCGCTGACCGGCCTGCTACTGCTCCGGCGCACCTCGCTCAGCTGGGCGCTGCCGTTCTTCCTCGGCCTGATCGTGCTGTCGTGGATCAGCTACCAGACGGTCACCTTCTGGAGCGGGCACATCGACCAGCTCTTCGGCGGGCTGGGCCGGATCCTGCAGAACCTGCAGAGCAACACCGGCGACCGGATCGACGGCAGCGACCCCAGGCACGCCCTCGTCCTGATGGCCCGCCTCGGCATCTGCGGCGTCATCCTGACGCTGGCCGCCATCGGCCTGCTGCGCCGTGTGCGGCGCGGTGTCGGCGACCGCGCGGCGCTGCTTCTGCTCTGCATCCCGGTGCTGGCGCTCGGGCTGCAGAACTACGGTGGTGAGATCGGCCTGCGGATCTACCTGTTCGCACTGCCCGGCGCCTGCATCCTGGCCGCCTACGCCTTCTTCCCGAACCTTCCCGCCGGCACGGAGGACGCGCCGGAGGAGACGGTGCCGATCCGCAGGCGCAACATCCGGTTCAACCCGGAGCTGACGCGCCGGATCTCGCTGCTGCTGGCCGCCGGATGCGCCATGGCCCTGGCGATGGTCTTCCTGGTCGCCCGGTACGGCAACGAGCAGTTCGAGCGGGTCTCGGAGAGCGAGGTCGCGGCGATGCACTACATCTACGACCATGACGAACCCAGTGCCCGCGTCCTCTTCCTCACCCCGGTACTCGGCCCGGAGGTCACGCCCATCATGCCGTGGGGCGAACGGGACTTCGACAAGATCTCCTACGAGCAGGTGCTGGTGCACAAGGATCCGGCCCAGCTCTCCTCGGTGCTCGACAAACTCCGCGCGTCCCCGCCCAACACCTACCTGGTGGCGACCCGCGCGCAGGCCGGATACCTGCAGCTCAACCACGGCTTCCCGAGCGACTGGACCCCCAGGTTCCGCGCCGCGCTGGATGCCCACAAGGACCTCAAGCGGGTGTTCAACGGCGAGGACGCCGCCGTCTACACGCTCAAGTCCTTCCCCGAGGGCACCGAGATCCCCGAGCGCGGGGTACCGCTCGGTGGCAGCGACCCGACCTCGCCGTGGACACCGGTCGGCCTGGCCGCGCTGGGTGTGACCTGGATCGCGTTGTTCGTCTACGAGGTGTTCCGCCTGGGCGGCCGCGAGGGTGGGCGGCGGGCCAGGAGACGCATCCTGTTCGTCGCGGTGCCCGCGTTCGTGCTGGCCCTCGCGGTGATCGCGGAGCGCTTCATCGTCATCGGCTACCAACTTCAATAAAGGACAAAGTCGCTTGGCCGACGGCTTTCCCGCGCCATACTGAGCACCGTTTGCCGGGAGACGCCTGTCTCAGAGCCTGGTCGAAGGACGGTTGGATGTTCACAGGGGAACCCCGTGGCCGGACGGGGACCTCCACCCAGGGCACGGGACGGCGGATCGCGGCGGTCGACGCGCTGCGCGGTTTCGCGCTGCTGGGCATCGTGGTGGTCAACATCACCTACCTCGCCTCCGGATACCGGATGGCCGGGCTGGCGGCGCCGTCGTTCTCCGCGCCGCTCGACTGGGAGGTGCGCTGGGTCGTCTCGTTGTTCTTCGAGAACAAGTTCTATCTGCTCTTCGCCTTCCTGTTCGGCTACAGCTTCACCCTCCAGCTCGACTCGGCCCACGCCTCCGCGACGGCGTTCGTCCCCAGGTTCCTGCGCCGCCTGGGCGGGCTGTTCCTGCTCGGCCTCGCCCACGGCATCCTGCTGTTCCCCGGTGACATCCTGGCCACCTACGCGGTGGTGGGGCTGGTCCTGCTGGCGGTGCGGCGGATCACCCCGCGCACCGCGATGATCTCCGCGATCGCGCTGACCGTGGCGCTGGCGGTGGGGATGCTGCTGCTGGCCTTACTGGCGACGCTGGGCACCGACGCATCGAGGGCGGTCTCCGAGAACGCCGCCCAGGCCGCCATGTCCGATCGCGCCCTGCACGGCTCCGCATCCATGATCATCAACGAGCATCTGCACAAACTGGCCAGGATCTTCGTGCTGCGGGTCTTCTTCCAGGGGCCCACCGTGCTCGCCGCCTGCCTGGTCGGGCTGGCACTGGGCAAGATGCGCCTGCTGGGTGACCTGTCCGGGCACACCGTGACGCTGCGGCGGCTGCAGTGGGCGGGGTTCACCGTCGGCCTCGCCGGGGCCGTGGTCTACACGCACGCGACCTGGTCGGACGGCGGGCACGCGTACCACATGGTCGGCCAGTCGGTGAACCTGGTCACCGCGCCGCTGCTGGCCGCGGCCTACGCCGCCACCCTGCTGCGTCTGCTCCCCTCGGCACCTCGCCTGGCCGGGACGCTCGCGCCTCCCGGCAGGCTGGCACTGACGAACTATCTGGGGCAGTCGCTGATCAGCTCACTGATCTTCACCGGCTACGGGATGAGCCTGGTCGACCAGCTCAGCCCGTTCACCGTGGTGTCGATCGGCATCGCCATCTTCACGGTCCAGGCCGTGTGGAGCCGGTGGTGGCTGAGCCGCCATCAGTACGGGCCCGTGGAATGGCTACTGCGCTGGTTCACCAACTGGCGCAGACCCTCCCGTCCTGAGCGCGCCTAGATCCTGTCCTGCGGATCTTGCCGTGGCGAGGATCGGTCAGGTGGTGTCTCGCAAGGCGGAGGAGGGAGCCGCAGCGTGCTGCGGTGACCGACGACA
>NZ_JBEOZN010000073.1:0-49508 GCF_040298085.1 Streptosporangium sp. NPDC001681
ACCCACAGGTCGACGTCGACGTCGACCTGTGGGTAGCGGGCGGCGAGCAGGTCCGCGAATCGTTGGTTGAGCTCGATGGCCAGGTGGTGGCCGCGGCCGGCGAGCCGCTGCTGGATGGCCCCGGTGAACGCGCCTGTACCGGGGCCGAGTTCGACGACGAGCGGGTCACCGTCGCGTGAGATGGGCGAGGTGATCAAGTCGGCCAACGGCTCACCGCTCGGCGCGACAGCGCCGACGGTGAAGGGGGACCGGAGGAACTCTCGCAGGAACGCGGCACGGTTGACGGCGCTCATCGGTTGGCCCCTTGTGCTGGCTGAAGGGCCTCGTCCGGCGAGGCGGGGGTCAGGACGCGGGCGAGCCAGTCGTTGCGGGTACGGCGGGCGGTGGCGGAGATCCGGGCATGGGGGTAGAGCGCGTCGAATCCGTGGAAGCCGCCCGCCCAGACATGCAGCTCTGCCTGGCCGCCTGCCGCCCAGATCCTGGTGGCGTAGGTGACGTCCTCATCGCGGAAGACCTCTGCCGTGCCGGCGTCGATGTAGGTGGTCGGCAGGCCGGACAGGTCGCCGGCGATCGCAGGTGAGACATAGATGGACACAGCCTGGTCGGCCAGGGGGCCGAGGACCGATCGCCATCCGAACTCGTTCATCTCGCGGGTCCAGACACCGGG
This sequence comes from Streptosporangium sp. NPDC001681, assembly GCF_040298085.1. Taxonomy (NCBI): domain Bacteria; kingdom Bacillati; phylum Actinomycetota; class Actinomycetes; order Streptosporangiales; family Streptosporangiaceae; genus Streptosporangium; species Streptosporangium sp. NPDC001681. The sequence continues at coordinate 668 of NZ_JBEOZN010000073.1, forward strand.
GTCGCCGGAGAACTGGTGGCTGGAGACAGTGATGTTGCGATGGTCGAGCATGGGACAGATCAGCACCTGCGCGGCGATGGCGGGGGCGCCGCGGTCACGCGCCAGAAGGGCGAGCCCGGCAGCGAGACCACCGCCGGCGCTGGCCCCCGCAACGATGATGCGCCCCGGGTTGATACCGAGCTCGCCAGCGTGCTCGGCGATCCAGAGCAGGCCCTGGTAGCAGTCTTCGACCAAGGTCGAGCCGGTTGCCTCCGGTGCCAGCCGGTAGTCGACGGTGGCCACGACGGCGCCGAACAGTTCGAGCCATTCCAGCGGGATGTCGATGTTCGAGAACCGGTCCCCCATGATCATTCCGCCACCGTGGATCCAGTAGACGCACGGCGCCGCCGCCGTGGAACGGCCGGGGGTGAAGATCGACAGGGGGATCTGGGCACCGTCTTGGCCGGTCACCGTCACCTCGCGCCGGTCGATCGCGCGACCCTCGAGGTACGGTTCCACCGATGTCACGGACAGGTGGCGCATCTGGGCGAGCATCTCGGGGTCGAGCCGGGATACCAGGGGCATGTCCGCAAGAAGCTCCCGCAGTTCGGGATCGAGGTCGGGTCTGGCCAATGTCACGATGAGTTCCTCCTGGTTCAGGTTCAGAAAGCGGCTTTGCCGCCGACCGGCACCGCGTCGGCGTATTCGGACTCGCCGGCGAGCAGCGACTGGAGGCGTGCGACCAACGCCTGCGCCTGCTGGGTGGCGAAGAACATTGCGTGCGCCTCCCGGCTGACCCACCCTTCCGTGACGTGCACGACGTCCCGGTTGCCGGACGAACGGCTGACCAGGAACACGACGCAGTCCTTGTTCGGTAGTGACGGTGCGTTGAGCAGAAGCCGGACCAGTTCGTCGCCCTTACCCGGCTGCGCCGTCATCGTCGCGTGAAATCCATGGCCGACAGACATGGGGACGACCTCCTCACTGTGGTGCGCTGTTCGCTTGTCTCACGCCCCACTTTCGGCGCCGCCCAGGCGGCCCCACATCAGTCATTCGACTCCGAGTTCACGGCCTTTCCCGGGGCAGGCGACCTACTTGCGTGTGGAGTCACGCCTCTGGAAAACGGCCTGTCCAGGGACCACCGCCCCTGGGCGATTAGGTCATATGACAGATGCCTCGGTGCGACTCTGTGTCTCACCATCGAGGGTGTGACGAGGCTTCCAAGTCCAGAGCAGCTGTCCAAGCGCGAGGTCCGGGACCGTGCCCTGTTCGATCTGGAGGACGGGCCGGTGACCCCGTCGAACCATGCTGAGCTGACGGCTGTCGCGCGTCTGCTCAACGTGCTGCTGGTGAGCCTGGTCGTGTCCTCCTTACAGTACGAGCAGCATGCGCACCTCGTCCGCGCGCCGTCATACCGGCCGATCTCCGAGTTTCTCCACGCCTGCGCGGATCAGGACCGTGGTGGGGCCAGGCTGCTCGCGGCGCGGATCTGGCAGCTCGGCTTCGCCGCCGACTACGACCCGCAGCACCTGTCCGCCCGGTCGTGCGTCACCTTCCAGACCTTCCCCGACGGGGACCTCACGGGCATCGTTACGCAGGATCTCCTCACGGCGCGGATCCTCGTCCAGACCCTGCAGGAGGCGGTGCGCTGGGTCGGGAACAGCGATCCGACCACCCGGCAACTGCTGGAGCGGCTGCTCGAAGAGAAGGAGAGCCAGGCTGACGCGCTCAGCGCGCAGGCGGCTGCGACTCGTCGGGATGCGACGACAGCGCATCCCTGAGCCCCGCGCGGGAGGTGACGCCAAGCTTGGGGAAGATCCGGTACAGATGCGCGCCGACCGTTCGATGCGACAGGTACAGGCGCTCGGCGATCTGCTTGTTGCTCAGCCCGCTCGCCGCCAGCTGCGCGATCTGAGCCTCCTGCGCAGTCAGGGCGGTCGGACCACCCGACGGCACGTCAACCTGCCGGTGGCCGGCCGCGCTCAGCTCGCTCCGGGTGCGCGCCAGCCACGGCTCCGCGCCCATGGCGGCGAACCCGTCACAGGCGAGGAGCAGCTGCCGACGAGCCTCCGACGCCGATCGGCCACGGCGGAGCCTCTCGCCGAACGCGAGCCGTACCCGCGACGCGTCGAACAACCACCGCTCGCTCGCGGGACCGGCCAGCAGAGCCTCCAGCCGCGACATCGCCGCGTCGTCATCGAGAACGAGAGCCTCCGCGCCGGCCTGGATCAGCGCCATCCTGCTCGACAGCGAGGCCACGTCGGCAGCCCGCATCGCCTCTACGTGCGCCCTGGCCTCGACCGTGCGTCCGACTCGCACCGCCGCCTCGACCAGGTCGAACATGACCCAGGTGCAGTGCGGTGCATGCGAGGCCAGGACGCCGGGCGGGCTCATCGCGGCGGCGTGCCGGAAGGCGGCGTCGTAGTCGCCCCGGCCCAGCGCAGCCAGGGCGCGCGGATGGTGCGCGAACAGGGCCGCAGCCGACACACCGCGCGGCAGCGCCCAGTGCGTGATCTCGTCGGCCAGTGTGTACGCCTCGTCGAAACGGCCCCGGCCGGCGGCGACGATCGCCCTGTTGTACAGGAAATACCACTCGAAGAACGAGAAGCCGCTGGCGTCACAGACCCGATGCCCCTCCAAAGCGAGTTCCTCGGCCTCGTCCCACCGGCCGACAAGGTAGTCGTCCAGGCACAGGTGCATCAGGGCGCCGAGGTGCCGGCGGGGTGCTCCGCCGTCCCGCCCCTGCTGGACCAGGCGCCATGAGGACTCGCGGCAGTCGGCCAGGCGGTCCAGGTAGACCGATGCCGTACCGATCCGCATGATGCGCGTGGGATCCCCCTCGTCGGGGAGGGTGCGGAGGATTTCATCGATCGCCGGCCGGGCCGAAGCCGCGGTGCGTACAGGGTCGGGGAACGTCTTGCTCGCCAGTGCGAGCACGTCGGGCGGCGATGGCTTCAGCCTGCGCAGCGCCCGGTAGAACGGTTCCCAGTACTCCGGATCGCTGCTGTACCAGCACAGCAGCAGCAAGGTGTGCATGGCTTCGATCAGGGCGGGGTTGTCGGCGCGGAATCCGTGGTCGCCGGTCTCGATGGCTCCCACCAGGAGGCGGTGCGCGGTGTTCACATCGCCGTCTCCGTTGAGCATCAGGAAGGCGGCCGCGTTGGCGGCCAGCAGGGAACCCGCCGAGTCCGGGTCCGACCGGCGCGCATCCGTCAGGAGCGACTGGGCGTCCTCGACGGCGCCGCCGGCTTCGGCACCGATGTAGGCGGCCTCGGCGAGCCGCCGGCCACGGCTCGCGCTGGTCGAGCTGAGTTCGGCGGCGCGGATCAGAGCCGCGACCGCGGCGAAGGCGTCTCCGCGGAGCATGACGCGGTGCGCCGAGTCCTCCAGCAGTTGCGCCACCGTCTCATCCGGTCCGGTGGCAGCCGCCGCGAGGTGCCACGCGCGGCGTTCCTGGTCGACGTCCAACGCTCCGGCGAGAGCGAGGTGCGCGCTGCGTCGCTCCTCGTGGGTGGACACCGCCACGATCGCCGACCGGATCAGCGGGTGCCGGAACGCGATCCGCGCCGTGGCGTCGTCCACGCGTACCAACTGCGCCCGCTCGGCCGGGGCGAGGCCGGCCAGGCCGTGCCCGGCCCCCACGGCGGCCCTGAGCACCCTGATGTCGCCGTTGCCCTCGAACGTGGCCAGCAGTAGCAGCCTGCGGGTCGGCTCCGGCAGATCAGCCATCCGCGTGGCGAACATCGCCTGGAGCCTGTCGCTGAGCGGAACCACCTCAAGGTGGGTCACCGGGTGATGCGCAGCACCCAGCAGCGTGGACGGCAGCTCAGTCAGCGCCAGCGGATTGCCTTGGGCGAGGTCGAGCAGCCGTCGCCGGACGCGCGGCGGCATCTCCGGGAAACCAGCGTCGACCAACTGCCCGGACGCCTCATGGTCCAGCGGCCGGACCGTCATCTCGGTCAGTCCCCGCGGATCCAGGAAGCTCGCCGCGCCCGTTCTGGCGGAGACCAGCAGCCCGGCCTGGGTACCCTCCAGGCGGCGGGCGACGAAGCTCAAGACGACGGCGCTGGCCCGGTCGATCCAGTGCACATCGTCCACCAGAAGAGCGAGCGGCGCATCGGCGGCTACCGCCTTGACGAGCAAGAGCGTCGCGTTGCAGACCAGGAGCGCGTCCGTGGGCGCCCCCACACCGAAACCGAGCGCCACCGACAACGCCTCCCGCAGACCGGGTGGGAGGCGCTCGATGTCGGCGTTCAGCGGCAGAAGCAACTGGTTGAGGCAGGAGTAACTGACTTCCGCCTCGAACTCCGACCCTGACGCTCGCAGAACCCGCATGTCCGCCGTGATGGCGAGCTCTGCCACGGCGGTCATGAGAGCGGATTTGCCCACCCCGGGCTCGCCCCAGAGCAACCGCGCGTCGCCGCGTTGCCGGGAGGCATCGAGAAAACCGGCGAGCTGGTCGAGCTCGGCACGGCGTCCGAAGAGTTCACCGCCGCCCACAGGCACCTCACAGCGTCGGCCATGTCCACCTGCCCGACGCGACTCGCCGCACCACGACGGCTGTCGCATAAGGCGTCGAGAGCATATCCCGCGATGCGGCGGACATGGCGGCGTCATTGGCCTCCTTCGGCCGAGAAGGCAGGATCGGGCAACAGTTAGCGAGAATCGAACAAGCCAGAGACCTGGAAGCGCCGATCTCTGGTGTCGATCGATCCCGCAGGCGGCGCTGACCTCGGCTGGGGCGGCGCGCGTACTTACCCGCGAGGCGAGTCATGCGGCACTCCCGGCCCCTGCGCGCCTCGGCCTCGGAGGTGCACGCGATCGAGGCCATCCTGCGCCGGTTCACCGAGTCCGCCTCCCACCTGGCCTACCAGGCCATGCTGGAGGTCGGCCGCGCGCAGAAGACCACCTTCGTCACCCGCTAAGCGTCTGCCGCTGGGCGGCGGCGAGGGTGCCGCCCAGCGGCGCGAACCGGAGTAGCCCAGATCCTGCGGCTCTTCCGACGAGGGCGGGCTGGTGCGACCTGCGCCGTCCGGCCGACTGTGGACGTTTTGCAGCAACACCGCGCCGGGCGCTATGGCGTCGCCGGTCGTGCGTGTAAATAAACTTTGACATGGTGTCCGGGGCGCTTTACATTGGTTGATGTCAGCTTTGTTTTACATGAGGAGCAGGCATGGCCTTCGAGGAAAAGCGCGCCTGGGTGATGATCGTGGTCTCCGTCGGCGCGTACACGATCTACCTGGTGACCATCCTGGGCCGGGCCGGCGAAGGCCCGCTCGCCGACGTCGCCTACGCGGGAACTCTGCTGTGGACCATCGGTGGCGCCATCGTCGCCGCGATCGTGGCCCACATCGCGATGGCTATCGCGGGCGGCCACGGCGCCGACCGCACTGACGAGCGCGACCGTGAGATCAACCAGGTCAGTGAGCGCATCGGGCAGTCGATCCTCGTCATCGGCGCGCTCGCCGCACTGGTCATGGCCATCGCCGAGCTACGCCACTTCTGGATCGCCAACGCCGTCTACCTGGCGTTCGTGCTGTCCTCGGTGCTCAGCTCGTTTGCCAAGATCATGGCGTACCGCAAGGGCGGCTTCCAGACGTGGTGAAGCCGACGCAGGTCACCAACGCGATCCGGGCCCTGCGGTTCGCGCACGACGAGATGACCCAGGCCGAGCTGGCCGACCGGGTCGGCGTCACCCGCCAGACCATCATCGCGATCGAACAGGGTCGCTACTCCCCCTCGCTGGAGATGGCATTCCGCATCGCCCGGGTGTTCCGGGTCGGACTCGACGACGTCTTCCAGTACCCCGACACCGAAGGAGACCCCTCATGAGGGCGATCGTCCAGGACAAGTACGGCCCGCCGCACATGCTGAGCCTCGGCGAGGTCCCGATCCCGACGCCCGGCGCCGACGATGTGCTGATCCGGGTACACGCGGCCGGCGTCGACTACGGCGTGTGGCACATCATGACCGGGCTGCCGCTCATCGGCCGCCTCGGCTTCGGCCTGCGCCGGCCCCGCAACCGCGTGCCGGGCATGGACGTGGCCGGCGTCGTGGAGTCCGTCGGCGCCAACGTGACCGCGTTCCGCCCCGGCGACGAGGTGTACGGCGCGGCGACCGGCGCGTACGCGCAGTTCGCGCTCGCCCGCCCGGGCAAGCTCGCCCGCAAGCCCGCCAACCTGAGCTTCACCGAAGCGGCGGCCGTACCCGTGTCAGGGGTGACCGCGTTGCGGGCCGTCGGCCAGGTCACCGCCGGCGAGAAGGTGCTGGTCATCGGCGCCGGCGGCGGAGTGGGCAGCTTCGCGACGCAACTCGCGGTCGCCGGCGGCGCCCACGTCACCGCCGTGTGCAGCACAGCCAAGGCCGACCTCGTCCGGTCACTGGGCGCCCAGGCCGTCATCGACTACACGCGCGAGCCGCTCACCGGGACATACGATCTGATCATCGACATCGCGGGCCTCCGGCCGCTGGCCCTGCTGCGCGGGCTGCTCACCGAGCGCGGCCGGCTCGCCATCGTCGGCGGCGAGGGCGGCGGTCGGTGGTTCGGCGGGCTCGGCCGGCCGCTGGCCGTCCGGCTGATCACCCCGTTCACGCGCCAGCGCCTGGAGGCGCGGATCGCGCTGACCCGCACCGCCGACCTGGACGCGCTGCGCGACCTCATCGAGGCCGGGACCGTGCGACCGGCCGTCGGGCGCACGTACTCCCTGGCGGAGGCCTCCACCGCGGTGGGTGACCTGGCGGCGGGCAACGCGCCTGGAAAGCTCGTCATCACGGTTGAATGACCCCGGGGCGCCGGGATCAATATCCTGCGGCGAGTCTTGATCGCCCACCGCCCCCGCCACGCCCGTACCACCCTCCCTTCTCGCGACGTCGATTCCTCACCCCGCTGCTAACACGCAGTCGTTGGTTCCAGCTGCAGCGCCGTCACTGACGCCACGAAGCTGATGCCCTCGCAGGCCGGTGATCTCCTGCCGAACGTGTCGTTGTGCGGTAACGATCGGAAGACATGTCATCAGCCCCCGCACCGCGGCCAGCCAGACGCGGGCGGGGGCCTCAGTCGTGGGCGCGGGTGAACCAGAAGTCCGACTAGCTTCAACAAACCTTCCTTTTCTGAAGGTCGCCCGGAGGGGCTGCGCGGACGCCGCAGAGCCTTCAAAAACCTGGGTGGTTCATGAACCGGGGACCCGGCGGCCTCCATCACGCCGACATAGGGCAACACGGTCACCTTCGCGGTGCGGTACTTTCCCCTTTCCACGCCGCTAAGGAGACCCTTCTCGACCATGGGCACCAACCATTCACACGGCCCGGCCGCTCCCAGCTCCCGCGGCACGGTGTGGGCAACGCTGGCCGTCATCGTTCCCCTGGCGCTGGCCACGCTGACCGCCCTGATCTGGCTGTGGCCCACTGAGCGCACCTCCACCGGCCAGCCATCGGCCAGCCTGCAGCAGATGACGGGAACGATCACCTCCATCACCCTCACCCCCTGCATCGAGGAGCCGCCCGCAGACGGCCAACCCCGCGGCCAACAGCCACCGGCTGACCCCGCCACCTGCGGCGAAGCCAAAGTCGACCTGACCAGCGGGCCGCAGGCCGGCCAACGTATCGCCACCCAGCTACCCAGCGGCCCCGGCGCGCAGATCTTCACCGCGGGCGACGACGTGGTGCTGATCTACACGCCGAAAGGCATCCTCGATGTGCCGCCCTACCAGATCTCCGACCACGACCGGTCCTCACCCCTAGGACTGCTCGGCGCCGCCTTCGCTCTGGCCGTGATCGCCTTCGGCCGCTGGCGCGGTGTGACCGCGCTCATCGGGCTGGCCATCACCTTCGTGCTGCTGCTGATGTTCGTCATCCCGGCCATCCTCGCCGGACAGCCACCGCTGCTGGTCGCCATCGTCGGCTCGGCGGCCATCATGCTCACCGTGCTGTATCTGACCCACGGCTTCACCATCCCCACCTCGATGGCCGTGGTCGGCACCTTGGTCAGCCTCAGCCTCACCGGCGCGCTGTCGGTGGCCGCCATCGGCTTGGCCGACCTTAACGGCATCACTGACGAAAGCTCCTTCTACCTGGACATGAACTATCGGATCAACACTCAGGGCCTGCTACTGGCCAGCATCATCATCGGCTCCCTGGGCGTGCTCGACGACGTCACCGTCACCCAGGCGGTCACCGTCACCGAACTGGCCCACGCCAACCCTGGCTATACCTTCGCCCAGCTGTATCGGGCCGCCGCCCGAGTCGGCCGCGCCCACATCGCCTCAGTGATCAACACCATCATCCTCGCCTACGCGGGCGCCTCCCTGCCGCTACTGCTGCTCATCAGCGTCGGCGACCAACCCATCGGCGAGGTATTGACCAACCCGGTCATCGCCCAGGAGATCGTCCGCAGCGTGGTGGGCACCATCGGACTCATCGCCGCGGTTCCCATCACCACCGCCCTGGCCGCCCTGACCGGCACCCGGCGCACCACATCCGACCACCAGCCACCCCCCACAGCACGCCACCGACGGCCGAGGAACCTCCTGATCGACTCCGGGATGACTGACTGAACAACGGCCGGCACGGGCAGGTTCTCCTCATCAGTCGTGCCTCGACGATGGCCCGCGCGCCGGCCTCATGTACTCGTGTCCAACCAGACGACACCACCTGTCGTCTGGTTGGACAGGTAGCAGGCTCCGCAAGGTTCTCTTGGGTGGGGCATCCAAAGGCGGCATGGGGCTGCGCACCCCCGACCGGCGTCCGATCATCCCGCCCGGCGAGGACACGTCCTTGACGAGGGAGAGGGCCGCGCCAAATCCCGCACCAAGCGTAAGACCGCCGACCGCACTGCGCATGATCTTCACTTCGCGAGAATACGCGCCCTTCAAAAGCCAACGCCCCGCAGGGACCGGGCTGCTGGACCTGGTCGACACCCCTGAGGTCCTCGTGCTGCGCGAGCGCCTGGCCGCCGTCGGCCCGGTCGCCGACGTCGTCTTGACCACCGAGCAGGAGGCCGTCTACCAGGCCACCGCCACCTGGCTCAATCAGATGTGGACGCTCGGCTCCTCCCTCAGCCGCTTCGAATACTGATGAGCAGCGGGTCGGTGACGACCGCTGAGGTTCGCCGGGCGTTCTTGGGCCGGGCTACGGCTTTTGGGCCGGTCCCAGCCCCCGAGCGTCCCGCGGACCTTGTCTATCCCCTCCGGGCGGAGGGGTGCTTCCTTCATTCGTATGAGTGCCAAAGTCATCTCTGGTGGGGAGTTTCCGGACAGCGAGCCTCCCTAGCGTGGCCGTTATGAATTGCGCATTGCTCAGACGGGGCGTGGCCTCTGCGGTGGCGGTCGGCCTTCTGCTCACCGGACCCGCCGTACAGGCCATGTCAAAGCCCGTCACTGTGGCCCTGCCCCAGCCGACAGGTCCACGCGAGATCGGCACTGTCGCGCTGCACCTGCGTGACGGCTCCAGGGCCGACCCGTGGATCAAGGCACATGACCGGCGTGAGCTGATGATCAGCCTGTGGTATCCCACCCGTCGTCCGGACGGCCACCCCGCTGCGCCTTGGCTGCCGCCTCGCGCCGCCGAGGCCTTCTATCGCAACAGCAGCCTCTCGCCTGCGGCTGTCAGCCTGCCTTTGACCCATGGCCGCGAAGGGGCCCCTGTGGCGGGCCGAGGGCTGCCCGTCGTACTGTTCTCACCCGGCAACGGCGCCGACCGTTCCATGAACACCGCCACGGTCGAAGAACTGGCCAGCTGGGGCTACATGGTGGTCACGATCGATCATCCGGGCGATGCCGGCGAGGTGGAGTTCCCCAACGGCACGGTCACCGGCCGTGTCCTGAAGCCGGTCCCGGTGAGCCGGCTGGACGAGAAGGCCGAAGAGATCAAGGTGCGGGTGGCCGACACGCGATTCGTGCTGGACCGGCTCAAGGAGCTGAACAAGGGGCAGAACCCCGATGTTGAGGGCCGGAAGCTGCCGGAGGGGCTGCGTGGCGCGTTCGACCTGAGCAGGGTCGGCATGTTCGGCCATTCCGCGGGAGGAGCGACGGCCGCCGCGACGATGCTGGAGGATCGGCGGGTCAAGGCGGTTTTGAACCTGGACGGACCCGCCCTCGGCAAGGTGGCCGCCAAAGGATTGGCCAAGCCGTACATGCTCATGGAGGCCGAGATCTTCGACAAGCCCATCCGCGGGCAGAAGGCCTTCTGGTCCCGGCTGAAGGGCTGGCGGCTGCACGTGAAGACCAAGGGCGTCAAGCACAATTCCTATACCGACCTGCCGCTGCTGTACGAGCAGGCGGCGCCGGTGATCGGCCTGTCAAGGGAGCAGTTGCGAGCGGTAAACGGCACACTGTCGGCGGCGCGTTCCGTGGCCGTCACCCGCGCCTACACCATGGCCTTCTTCGATCTGCATCTACGGCGCAAAGGCGACCTGCTCGACAGGCGTTCCTCACGGTTTCCCGAGGTGCAGGTGATCGCCCGTTAGGGCTCACGCGACCAGATGAAGCCGCTCTCGTAGGCGTAAATGGTGGCATGCAGCCTGTCGCGGACCTGGAGCTTAGCCAAGATGGAGGCGACGTGCTCCTTGACGGTCGTGGCGCTGATGCCCAAGGCCACGCCGATCTCGGCATTGGTCAGGCCGCGGGTGAGGTGCCACAGCACGTCATCTTCGCGCGGGGTCAACGTGTTCAGCGCGGGGGCGGGTGATGGCAGGTGTGGGACCAAGCGCTTGATCAGCCTGGAGGTGATCGCCGGGTCGAGGAACGACTGACCCGCCGCGGTCAGCCTGACCACCTCGATCACCCGCCTCGGCTCGGCGTCCTTGAGCAGGAAACCGCAGGCGCCCGCGCGTAGCGCGGTGTGGACATATTCCTCCAGCCCGAACGTGGTCAGCATCACCACGCGGACCGCCGGCAGCCGGCGGGTGATCGTGGCGGCGGCCGACAAGCCATCGGTGCCGGGCATCCGGATGTCCATCAGCACGACGTCCGGAACCTCGGTGATGGCCTGCGCGGTCGCCGCCGCCCCATCGGCGGCCTGGCCCACCACCTCGATATCGGGTTCGACCGACAACATCGCGGCGATCCCGGCCCGGACCATCGCCTGGTCATCGGCCACCAGCACCCGGATCACACGCCCACCTCGGGCAGCCAGATCCGCACCCACCTGCCACGGCGGACCATGCCGCCGTCGGCCGCGTCGGCCACCGCCCGCAGCCGTCGTCTGGCCCCCGCATCCGCCATGCCCGAGAGCATAACCCCAGTGGGAAGGCAGCTCACCACGAGCATCCCATCGTGACTAAGAAGCTCGCGGGCGACCCAGAACGCCGTCGCCTCCACAGCTCCCTGCAGTTGGCGCGGCTCGCCGAGAAAGCGCACGACCGCTTCGTGGCGGGCCGCCAGTGCGGTGATCCCGGCCAGGCACGGGGGCGGGGCATTTTCGCCCATCGGGCTACGTAGCTCATCGAGCAGGTCCCGCAGGGCGTCCAGCCCTGCGCGCGCCTCGACCATCACGGTCTCCAGGTCCACGGCGGCCACCACCGCCTGCGCGCGCAGCAACGCCGTCGAACGCAGCCTGGCGGCGATCCTGGCCCGCTCCGCTTGTGCCGCTTCCTCGCTCAATCGGTGATGGCGCACGACGGCGGCGGCATGACGACCGGCCCGCCTGGTCGTGATCGCCACGCCTGCCGCCCACACCCCCGCCATCGGCATCAACAGGCAGACGCTCAGCACCGCCCAGACGCCCACGCGGTTACCGGTGATCTCCGGGCTCCAGGCCAGCGCCGCCCCGGTCGTCACCGCCACCGCCGCCGGTGCCGGCCAGCTTCGCAGCCGCCTCGCCGCGCCAATGCCATACATCATGATCAACTCCACCCAGCCGCTCCACAAGAAGCCCCCGCCTGACGGCACCGGCCAGCCCGCCCATCGCGCCGCCACCAGGAGCGGATACATGGACAAGGCCAGGGGCACGGCCACGACCGGCCGGTGTGTGTGGAAACGCAGTGCCAGGGCGTGCACGACGAGCAGCGGCAGGAGTGGAACCAGCGTTCGCGCGGACAGCGGAGGACCTGCCCCAGGTATCAGCAGCCCGCCCACCGGAATCCCAGCGGCCAACCCCACCAGTGCCCACGTGTGCAGCCTGCCGCCCGGCCTCTCGGTGGCGGTCTGATTGATGGTCAGAGGGAGTTCCGCACGCACCGACCAGCCTCGTGCCGACCGGCCGGCCGACAGTGAGCCGCCCGCCGCCGCCAGGTCGGCCCGCAGCACCGAAAGGCCGCTCCCGCATCCCCCGGCGAACGGCTCGCCCGTCTCCGCACGTCCCCAGTCGTCGACCGTGACCACTAGCCGGTCGCTCCGCCGTGCCAGGCCCACCTCGACGCGCGCTCCGTGAGCGTAGCGCCGACAATTGGTCAGTGCCTCGCGCACCACGCGGAAGGCCAGCGCGGCGATGAGCGGCGGCGCGGACTCCACGCTCCTGCGATAGACCGGTGGCCGCCCCGGCCATTCCGCGACCAGCGCGTCGACCTCTGCCAGGTCGGTTCGCGCCGCCCGCTGACCGAGGGCGGTCAGCCGGGTGAGCTCGGCCACGGCCAACCTCCCCTCCGTCGCCGCGTGCGCGCTCGCTTCGGCCTTCAGCCGGGGATCGGCGACGTGCAGCGCGGACGAAGCACCGATCATGATGCCGGTCAGCCGATGCGCCGCGGTGTCATGGAGGTCGGCGGCGAGCCTGTGCCGTTCGGAGGCCGCTGCCAGGCCGGGCACTGCCCACTCTCCCGAGCGGTAGGCCGCCAGCGCCCGGCGTCGCGCCCCGCGCAGCCGGGCCGACCTGCCCAGGGCCCAGCTCGTCGCGCCCAGCCCCACGGCCAGTAGCGCCGTGCCGACGATCTCCAGCGGAGTCCGGCCGAGGACGGCGACGACACCCGTGGCCGCGACGATCGCGGCCGCGGCACTCCACGCCGTCACGCTCGCCGTGCACCGGTAGGCCACGTACGACAGGAGAACGACGGCTGCGAGCAAGCTGATCCACCACATAGCCACCCTCGCAGCTCATATGAAGACTCGTCCCACGCGGGCACAGTTGGTGTGACCGGCGGGTGAGGCCGCTGCCAGGAGCCCGAAGGCAGCGGCCTCAGCGACGATAGTTCGCAGGTGTTCATCGTCACCGGTAACGGCCTCGTCAGGTGATCGGCCAAAGGTACACCGGTCATCATCCGCCCGGCGGGTCGCGCACTCCTCGTAGGCGAACTCGCCGTGGTAACGGATGGTGATGCCGGCGAGCTGAGGCCGGCGCTCGCGTGCCCTGGCGGCCAGGCGCCGGCGTAGCGAGGTCATGGTCGACTCAGGTGGCCTTACGGCCATCGTGCCCTACCCGCCTGGCTGCACCATGGAGCGCATGCCCTCCACCTTGGCGACGCTGAGCTGGAGTCCCTGTCCCGGCGCGGCGCAGCGCCGTTTCGCCTGGTGCTGCGATCACAGATTGTGCTGCTCGCCGCGGCGGGCACGGCGAACCGGATGATCGCGGAGCGGTTGGGCATCTGCCAGGACACGGCCCGCAAATGGCGGCGCCGGTACTGTGAACAGGGCATCGAGGGGCTGGCCGACGCACCGCACCCACTGGCCGGATGAACCCCGACGAATTAACGGGCGCGACCACTAGCGGGGTCTGTCAGCCCTCCTCGTGCCTACTTGTGCTGCAGCCGCAGCAGTTGCTTGCCCAAGTTCTTGCCGTCGAAGAGCCGGTTCATCGTGTCCACCGCGTCCTCGACGCCGCCCTCGTGGACGTCCTCGGCCCACACCAGGCGACCCTGCCGGATCCAGTCCACGAGCCGACGCGTCGCCTCGTCGAACCGGTCGACGAAGTCGGTGACGATGAACCCTTTCATGTCCGCGCTGCGCACGGTGATAGTCGACAGGTTGGTGGGCCCGTAGGCCACCGCCTCGTCGGAGTACCCGCTCGAGATCCCGCCGCACATGACGACCGTGCCGCGCTGCGCGATGTTCGCGATCCCGGCCTCCAGGATCCGGCCTCCCACATTGTCGTAGAAGACGTCGACGCCGTCGGGGGCAAGCTCGTGGGCCCGCGCTCTGACGTCTTCGGCCTTGTAGTCGATGACGTCGTCGAAGCCGCCGACCTCGGAGAGCCAGCGCACCTTCTCGGCGCCACCGGCGATGCCGATCGTGCGAGCGCCCGCGAACCGGGCCAGTTGCCCGGCCACCGACCCGGTGGCACCGGCAGCGCCGGAGACCAGGACCACGTCACCCGGGCGAGGAGAGGCGAGCTGGAGCATCCCGAAGTACGCTGTGAGGCCCGTGGTGCCCAGCACGCCCAGCGCCGCCGTCACCGGCACGCCCTCGGGGACCGGCCGCGCGACGGGCGTACCCACCGCGGCCGCGTGGATGTGCTCCAGCAGCGCCGCCGAGTGCGACCCCGGCTGGGCCACCACGTGGGTCTGCCAACCGAAGTTGCCGGTCACGACGGCGCCGACCGGGAGCTCGTCGGTCTTGCTGACGACGACCTCTCCCACCGCGTGCCCCCGCATGACCTCGCCCAGCGGTACCGGCGGCGCGTACGACGGGCCGTCGTTCATCCAGCCGCGCATCGCCGGGTCGAAGGCCAGCCAGTCGACGCGGACCAGGACCTGGTCGGCGCCGGGCTCGGGGACGGCCACCTCGTCCAGCACGAAGTCGTCGAGGGTCGCGGTCCAGGTCGGCCTGCGGGCGAGCCGCAGCTGTCGATTGACGAGTCGAGTCATACGGGCCAAGATACCTGAAAAGGTCTAAACGCTCTACCAATAGCACGCACAGGAGGCGTCGAATGGTGGCTCACCCCTCGCGGCCGGTCATCGGTCTCACCTACTCCTCGACGGACCTCGAACGGTTCTCCCTGTGGCGCAACATGCTGCACGGGTTCGCCGAGGCAGGTGCGGTGACGCTGACCATCGACTGCCACCAGCCTCACGACGACATCGCGGCGGTCGTACGCCGCCTCGACGGCCTGGTGGTCAGCGGGGGCGCCGACGTCGACCCGGCCGCGTACGGCGCGGACCCCGGCGACCCGGCGATCCGCGACATCGACCCGATCCGGGACCGCAACGAGCAGGCCGCGCTGCGCGCCGCGCTCGACGCCGGCCTCCCGGTGCTGGCGATCTGCCGTGGCCTGCAGCTGGTGAACGTCACGCTCGGCGGGACCCTCTATGCCGACCTGAATCGCGACCTCGCGGGCGAGGTCGCCCACGAGCTGCGCGAGGAGGCGCTCGCGTGGCCGCTCCATATGGTGGACGTCACCCCCGGATCGCGCCTCTCGCAGTGGCTGGGCGGGACGAGCGGGCGGCTGGCCGTCAACAGTGAGCACCACCAGGGCGTCCGCCGGCTGGCCGACGGGCTGGTCGCGACGGCGGTCGCCGACGACGGCCTGGTCGAGGGCGCAGAGCTGAGGGACCATCCGCTGGTCGCCGTGCAGTGGCACCCCGAGATCCTGTGGCCGAACGAGGAGCACGCGCTCCAGCTCCTGAGCGGCTTCGTCGACGCGTGTCGGACCGACCCGGCGGCGGGTCAGTCGGTGTCCGCCGGCGCGGGGGTCACGACCGTCGTGACCGACTGAGCCAGGACGGCACGGGCGCCCCGACGCTGGTGAACGCCTCGTCCGGCAGGAGCGTGGGGTCCTTGTAGAGGGACCACGTGCACTGGTCCCGGCCCGGCCCTTCGCCGTCGGGGCGCACCGGCGGTTCGACCACCCGCAGCGGCATCCCGAGGTGCTCGATGGGGGCGCGCTGCTGCAGCTGGCAGCAGTGCACGCAGTAGTGGCACACGCCGGTGGTCCGCCACGCCCAGTCGTGCTCGCTCTGGGTGAAAGTCCGGCCCGGCGTGGACTCCGGGTCGACGTACGTGCGCCCGCCCGAGCCGCAGGGCTCGAACCGGACCACCCACCGGTCCGGCTCCTCCCAGACCTCGAAGTTGCCGTCCCGCTCCGGCCCGCTGAGGTGGCCGCGGGTGGCCTCGAAGATGTCGAGCACCAGCCGCTCCAGGGACTGCCGCCACGGCCTTGTCGCGGGGTCGTACTTTTCCCCCAGCGCCGCGTAGTAGTGCGCCAGGAGCCGATCCCAGAGCGGACCGACACAGTCCTCGCCGAGCACGTCGACACCGACGGCGATCAGGGCGCACAGGGCGTCGGTCGCGGGATCGTGGGCGGTCTGCCATACCATCCGGCCTGCCTCGAGCTCCTCCTTCGCGCCCGGGGTGTCCCGTGCGCGCGCCCGTACGCCGAAGGCGGCGAGGTGCTCGCGGTAGGTCGCCCAGCCCGCCTCCAGCGTCTCGGCGGTCCGAGCGGCCAGGTCGCGGGCCGGTGCCAGATTCCCGTCAGGCACGCCCAGCTCGACGAGCAGGGCGGGCAGCTGCCCGAGCCAGAGCAGGTAGAGGTCGAAGGCCTCCTGGGCCTCCTGGGCGGTGAGCTCGGCGAGACTCACCGCCGCCTCGACGTCGTCCGCGGCCAGCGCCTCGCGGGCCCGGACGTAGGTCGACTCCCCCTGCTGTGCCCAGTCCTCCAGCCGGACCGCGTGGCCGAGCAGCTCGTTGTGCCCGACCGCGGTCGGCGGCCGCACCGTCAGGCCCGCTCGAACAGGCGCCGTTTCTCCCAGTCGGTGACCGTCTCCATGAGGAACGCCTTCTCCTCCTCGCGGCCCATGGCCAGCAGGTGGGCGTGTGTGGCGGGGCCCAGGGCGGTCCGCATCTCCTCGCTCTGCTCGAACAGGTCGAGCGCGTCGTGCAGGGAGCCGGGGATGAGCGGGACGTCCTCACGGGTGTACATGTCGCCGCACTCGATGGTCGGCATGGGCATCCCGGCCTCGATGCCGTCGGCGCCGGACAGCGCGATCGCGCCGAGGGCGACGTACGGGTTCACGTCGGCGCCGGGGATCCGGTTCTCGATGCGGCGGGTGTCGCCCGAGCCGACCACGCGCAGCGAGCAGGTGCGGTTGTTGTCCCCGACCGCGATCACGGTGGGCGCGAACGAGTGCGGCTGGAACCGGCGGTAGGAGTTGACCATCGGCGCGTACATCAGCGTCGCCGCCTCGGCGCGGGCCGCGAGCCCGGCCACGAAGCCGTCGAAGCGCGGGTCCGCACCCAGCGGCGTGGACGTCTCACGGTCCCAGAGGCTGACGTGCACGTGGCAGGAGCTGCCGTCCGCGTCGATGTTCCACTTGGCCATGAACGTCGCCGACTTCCCCATCCGGGCGGCGATCGTCTTGACGCCGAACTTGTAGAGGAAGTGCCGGTCCGCCATCTCCAGGCAGGTGGTGTGCTTGAGGTTGATCTCGTGCTGCCCGAGCCCGTACTCGCCGGCGTACCCCTCGATCTCGACGCCGGCCTGGTCCATCTGCCGGATGACCTGCTCGATGAACCCCTCGGACCGCAGGCAGGCCAGCGCGTCGTACGCCGCGTGGTAGCGGCTGGAGGGCGTGAGGGTCCGGTAGCCGTCGTGCCAGGCCGTTTCGTAGCTCTCGTCGAAGAGATGGAACTCCACCTCGGTGGCCGCCTGCAGGGTGACGCCGAGAGCGTCGAGCCGTACAAGCTGGTCCTTGAGGATCTGCCGCGGCGCGAACGGGATCGGGACACCGTTCTTGTCGACCGGGTCGCAGATGACCACGGGCAGGCCGGGCATCCACGGGACCCGACGGATGGTCGTGAGGTCCGGGACCAGGAACACGTCCGGGACGCCGGCGCCCATGCCACCGATGTGGTCGAGCCCCGGACGTACGTCCTGCTCGATGTCGACGCCCCACAGCATCAGCGGGATCTTGTAGGCGTCGGTGCGGCCCAGGTTCTCGACGAACCCGGCAGCGGCGACTCGCTCCGAAAGGCAGCGACCGGCGTTGTCCGGCGTCACCAGCAGCATGCCGTCGACGAGACCGGCGTCGATCTGCTTGATGAGCTCGTTCACCGAGAGGAGCCCGCTTCGAATCGTCTCCGTCTTCATTCGGCACTCCTCGTGCGTGCAAGCGAAGGGTTAAGGTCTATTTTCTGAACCATATTTGTCCTGGCTTTCTGTGTCAACGATCACGACGACGCGTGACGAAGGCGCGGATGACGTTCTCGGTCATGCGGGACACGCCGTTCTCGGTGGCCGCCTGCAGCAGCGAGCCGGTCCAAGCGATCGAGCCGGTGGAGAAGACCTCGCCGCCGCCGGGCGTCGCGAAGTAGACGATGTCGGCGTGCACCTCGGGGTCCTGCTCGCCTCCGCCGTGCTCGGGCAGGTTCATCGGGATCTCCTCGATGGCGCGCTGGTAGAAGTTCGAGTGACCGCGGGAAGTGGCGAGCACCACGGCGTGCCGCGGCGTGCCGAGGGCCGCGTCGGCCCGGTCGATCTCGTCGCCGGCGGCGCCGTCCATCACCAGCCCGTACGCCCCGATCGGCTCCTCGTCGACGCCCTCGAAGATCCAGGCGTGCTCGGGGTCCGCGGCCGCCTCGGTCCGGAAGTACGGCTCGGAGTGACCCCACCCCTGGGCGGCGAAGCCGACCCCGGCCAGGGCCTGTGGCGCCCGGCCGCGGTGGCGCCAGAGCCCGCCGGGCAGGCCGGTCGACATCAGCGTCACCTCACCCGGGAGCGACTCCCAGCAGCGGACGCCGGCCTGGCCGCGCCGGATCTCGACGACGAGGGGGTCGTCACTCAGGACACCGGTGACCCAGTACCAGCCGTTACCGCCGAGGTAGAGCAGCCCGCCACCGCCGTCGCGGTACGCCGTCAGCGCGTCGAGCATCTCCTCGGAGGTGTACTCCGGGTGCGAGCCCGACACCACGGCCGCATACGGGCGCAGGTAGTCGGCGCCCCGCTGGTGCACCTCGTGGTCGGTGAGCACATCGGCCTCGATGCCGCGCCGCGCGAGCCACTCGATCAGGTACATGTCCGAGGAGAAGGCGCGGCCCGCTCCCCCGACGACCCACATGCGGTAGCCGCGGCGCATGTTCACGATCTGGCGGCGCGCGGCCGAGAGCATGACCCCGCTTCCGTCGGGGTGGTGGTCGTACATCGACAGCCCGAAGGAGTGGTCCCCTATGTGCGCCAGGCTCTCCGGGGCGACCACCACCTCCTGGTCGGTCATCGCCGAGGTGTCCAGCCCGTTGAAGAGGGCCTCGTTGGCGTAGGCCAGGTAGGTGAACGTGGGCAGAACGACCGCGACCTTGCGGCGCTCGTCGGAGGATCTCGGCACCACGGAGATCGGCACCACGTCGGACCCGTCGGCGTTCTCGACGACGATGCCGTAGACGCCGCTCTCGAGCTCCTCGGGGAGCGGTGCGGTGATGAGGGCCGGCCAGCCCGCGTCGACCAGGTCGGTGGCGTGAAAGTGCGCCGCGGCGTACTGGTCCGTGGCGAGGGTGAAGTCCAGGCACCGGCCGGTGAAGGTCCGCCCGGTCACGGCCCGCGCCGGTCCGTTGACCAGCGTGCCGTCCGGCTGGCCGGGCACCACGGCCCTGGCGACCGTGGGATCGTCGCCGTAGGAGAAGGCCAGGTCCCAGGCGGCCACCGGCTCCAGGGCGCGGACGTCCGCCTCGGCCCGCGCCAGCGCCTCGAGCTGCGCGTCGTCGGGGTGCGAGCCGAGGACGAACGGCAGCTCGACCTTGCCGGTGAAGTGGTCGTCCGCCTGCCCGCGGGTGGCGCCCTCGACGGGCTCGACGGCGCGGCCGCGGTGCGCCGCGACGGTCACCGGACCTGTGAGGTCGACCGGACCGACGGGCGTCGACGCGGCCGCGTCGAGCCGTACGCCGCGCAGGGGGTCCACCGGCAGCGCCAGGACCCGGACGCCGTCCGGTCCGAGCATTCCGACCACCAGGTGCCACTGGTGGTCGACCAAGCGCTCGGCGGCCGTGACGAGCACGTCGCCGCTGCCCGGGTCGGCGAGCCCCGGGCGACCGTCCCGCAACTGCAGCGCAGGCCCGGAGGCCAGGGAGACGAGGGACTGCACGGGTGCGGACCCGACGTCGCCGGAGTAGACGAAGGCACCCAGGGTGGCACGGGTGTGGGACGCCGTGGCGGCGGGACCCGGGTCGCCGTGGAGGAACGAGCCGACGCAGGTCGGCGCCAGGCTCGCGTCGTACCGCGCGGCGGCCTGCCAGTCGACGGGGCGGTCGAGCGAGGGCTCGTCGGCGCTCGCACTGATCAGCCGCACCAGGCGGACGTCGACCGGGTCCGCGGCACTGACATGGACGGAGACCTGGTCGCCGCGCTCGTAGGAGAGGCGGTCGGTGTAGGCGCGGACGGGCAGGCTGGGCATGTGACTCCTCGGTCGGGTCGTCGTGGTCGTTGTGATGCTCGGCGTGGTCGCGCGTGGGCGACCTCCGATCAGATCGGTCCCGCGGCCAGGTAGCCGCCGTCGACGGGCAGGTTGGCCCCGTGGACGTAGTCGGCCAGCGGGGAGCTGAGGAACAAGATGGCGTCGGCGATCTGCTCCGGCCGCGCCCAGACCTTTGTCGGGACGGCGGCCGCGATGGTCGCCTTGGTCTCGGCGTCGTAGATGTCGGTCAGCTCGGTACTGGTGAACCCGGGCAGGATCGAGTTCACGTTGATGCCGACCGGCGCGCAGTCCAGGGCCATCTGCCGGGTGAGATTGACCCAGAGGCCCTTGCTCGCGCAGTAGGCCGCGAAGCCGGGGTTGCCGACCATCCCTGAGACGGAGCCGACCACGACGACCTTGCCGCGGCGGCCGGTCTCCTTCATGTGTCGGATCGAGGCCCGGGCGCACCGAAAGATGCCGTCGACGTTCACGTCCATGTGCCGGCGCCACAGCTCGTCGTCGGTCTCCTCGGCGCTCGATGGCTCGATCACCGCCGCGCTCAGCACGACGATGTCGATGCCGCCGTCGGCGCAGAGGTCCGCGAACACCGTGGTGACCGCGTCGGCGTCCGCGACGTCGAGCCGGCGGTGGGTGATCCGCTCTGCCACCTCGGGCGCCGGCGGGAGGGCGGTCAGCCGATCGCGGCGCGAGAGCGTGACCACGCACGCTCCCGCCTCGGCCAGGGCGACGGCTGAGGCCCACCCGATGCCGGTGGCGCCGCCGACCACGACGGCTCGCTTGCCCTGGAGATCGATCGACCGCATCCTTGAGGTCCTTTCCGACGACGGAGCCGGCCGGGACGGCCGTCCGTGTGATGCTGCGCGTTCCTCCGCAGCGTGGAGGTCGAGACTGGGTGCCGCGCGGGCCGGGCTCCCTCGGTCGATCTGCGCAGATCGCCGAGGAGCCCGGCCCGCGCGTCGGTTCTGCGCCGGTTGTAGGTGTTCTTGGTCAGTCCTGAGACGGTCTGCCCTCAGCCGTACGGCAGTTCTCGAGGAGCTCCGCGTACCGATCGGGTCGCCGCGCCCGCGTGACGGCCGTGACCACGGCACCGATCACGAACGACGCGGCGAGGGCCACCAGGATCGCGGTGGCCGCAGCGTTGGTCCCGACGAGGAGGTCGAAGTTGCGCACGATCATGTAGAGCACGAAGCCGAGGCCGATCAGGGACAGGACCGGGGCGAGTAGGGAGCCCCACAGCGGGGTGTCCGCGTGGTACCGGCGGTGGAAGGCGATGACCGAGATCGAGGTCAGCGCCATCAGGGCGATGACGCCGAGCGTGGCCGCGCCGGAGAACCAGGTGTAGACCTCGGTGATGGGGTCGAGGCCGAGCAGGAGCATGAGGACCAGCACCACGACCGACATGACGGTCACCACGACCGACGAGTGAGACGGGGCCCGGTGCTTGGGGTGCACCTCGCCGAGGAAGCCTGGCAGGAGCTTTCCGTTGGCGAGGTTGAACTGGTAGCGCGCCACCACGTTGTGGAAGGAGAGCACGCAGGCGAACACGCTGGTGACGAGGAGGATGCGGACGGCGTCCTCCATGGCCGTGCCGACGTACTGCGTGGCGAGGTTCTGGACCACGTTCGAAGGGTCCGCGCCGGACACGGCGGCGGCGCCGTCCGCGCCGATTCCGATGGCAATCGAGTAGGACGTGAACGCATACATCGTTCCGATCAGCGCCACCGCGATGTACGTCGCCCGCGGGATCGTCCGGGTCGGGTTGGTGGCCTCGCTGCGAAAGACCGCGGTGGCCTCGAACCCGATGAACGCGAAGAAGGCGAACATCAGCCCGAGGCCCGGGGTGCCGTCGAAGGCATGGCTGGGGTCGAGCGGCTGCGCCGAGAAGCCGGAGACGCCGCCCTGGGCGAGGATGGCGATGTCGATCACGAGGACGACCAAGGCCTCGAGCACCAGCGCCACGCCGAGGACCTTGGCGCTGACCTCGATGTCCCGGTAGCCGAGCAGGGCAACAACGATCAGGAACGCGAAGGCCGGCACCCACCAGTCGACGGTGAGCCCGAGGTACTGGTCGACGACGGCCGCGGCCGAGACGCCCAGCAGGGCATAGAGGCCGATGAGCAGCAGGTAGTAGGAAACCAGCGCCAGCGAGGCGGTGCCGGCGCCGGAGATCTTGCCGAGCCCGGCCTGGACGTAAGAGTAGAACGCGCCGGCGTTCTGCACGCGTCGGCTCATCAGCGTGAAGCCGACGGCGAAAACGCAGAGCACCACGACGGCACTGAGAAAGTACAGGGGTGCCGCCGCGTTGCCGCTGAGGGCGAACACCAAGGGGAGGACCGCACAGGCGGCACCGAGCGGCGCCACGGCCGCGATGACCATGAAAACGATGGATCCGACGCCGAGGCCTCGGTGCAGCAGGGCGGTCTTCCCGCCGGGGCCCGCAGGCTCTGCTGTCTGGGGGTCGCTGTAGGCCGTCATACGCTGACTCCTTGCTCGTGCTTCCCTACCGGGAGCCGAAGGTGGGTGTGGCTCGTGGCCCGAGCCACCAGAGCGTTCAGGGAGCCGACAGTGACGCACCCCATACCCAATTGTCTATTGGCTCGATATTCAGACCTTTAGGGGCCGGGTGTCAAGACCCTCGGAGCAGACGGCGGAATTCCGTCCGCGGGAGGTCAGTCCTCGGGGGTCACGTACGCTGCGGAGATGCCGCCGTCGACCCTCAACTCGTGACCGGTCACGTAGCTGGAGGCGTCGCTGAGCAGGTAGAGGGCCGCCTCGGCCATCTCCTCCGCGGTGCCGAACCGGCCCGTGGGCACGTGCACCATTCGCCGCGCCACCTCATCCTCGGAGAAAAGTGCGCTCAGCATCGGTGACTGGACCGGTCCGGGACTCAGCACGTTGACCCTGACGTTCTTGCGGGCCAGCTCGACGGCCATCTCCCGCGACATCGCCACGACGGCACCCTTCGAGGCGGTGTAGGCGATCTGGGACACCGCGGAGCCCATGCTGGCGACCAGCGACGCCGTGTTGACCACCGCGCCGCCGCCACCCGCCACCAGGTGCGGGATGCCGTGCTTGCAGCACAGCATCACGCTGCTGACGTTGACGCGCAGGGTGCGTTCGAAGGTTTCGAGCTCCTCGCGCAGCACCGATGCGTCCTCGGCGAGCGCCACGCCGGCGTTGTTGAACAGGGCGTCGATCCGCCCATGGCGGCGGGAGGCGCCGACGTAGAGCTCGGCCACCTGGGCCTCGGCGGTGAGGTCGCAGGCGACGAAGTCGTCCGCCCCTGTGTCGTCGGCCCCGACGAGGTCGACTCCGACGACGGTGGCCCCCTCCCGCTTGAAGACGGCGACTGCGGCCCGTCCGATGGCGCCGGCGGCCCCGGTCACCACGACGACCTTGCCATCGAGCGCTCCGGTCACGAGACCTTGACCCCGAACCAGCGCGCGAGCCGGGTGCCGATCAGGTAGGTCGTGGGGCTGAACGCCCACTGGCTGATGATTTTGCCGCTGTTGGCGTGGAAGTAGCTAGGCACCTCGGTCCACACCGTCTGGGCCAGGCGGCGCTGGAGGCGGCGGTTGTACAGGTCGTGGACGGAGCGGCGCACGGAGATCTTGGTGGCCTGTCCGCGCACGAGCTTTCCGGCCAGCTTCGCGGCGAACCGCGCTTGGGCCTCGTAGAAGGTCACCAGCGGGATGCCGCTGGTGTTCGGACCGAAGATCATGAAAAAGTTCGGGAAGTTCGGCGTCATCAGCCCGTAGAGCGCTTCCGCCCCCTCCTTCCACTGGTCGCGCAGGTCGACGCCGTTCTCGCCGAGGGTCCGGAAGGTGCTGAGGAAGTTCGCCGCGTCGAAGCCGGTCGCCAGGACGATCATGTCCAGGTCGTGTTTCTTACCCTGGGCGTCGACCACTCCCGTGGGCGTCACGTTGGCCACGGCATGGGGGACCAGCTCGACCTTGGGGCTCCGGAGGGCGTGGTAGTAGGTGTCGCTCACGACCGTGCGCCGGGCCTCGACCGAGAACGGCGGCCGCAGCAGCTTCATCAGGTCCGGTCGCGACGACATCTCCTGCTCGAGGTAGGCCTCGACCATCTTCTGGCGCTTCTGGTTGACCCGGCCGCCGGTGCGGGCGTGGCTCGCGTGGTACTGCCGGAGGTCGTAGTCGAGGTAGAGGCGGTAGCGGCGCCAGTAGTAGACCGGCTTGAACCGGTTCCACCGCCGCTCCCGCGGGCTGAAGTCCCGCGCCTGCTTCGGCAGCAGCCAGTTCGGCTCGATCTGGAAGACCTTGACCGCCTTGCCCTGACGCTCGGCCTCGGTCACGATCTGCACCGCCGACGAACCGGTCCCAAGGACGCCGACCGTCTTGCCCTCCAGGGACAGCTCGTCCCGCCAGGTCGAGGTGTGGCAGATGTCGCCCTCGAAGGGGGTCTCGCCGCGCATGAACGGCGGGATCAGCGGGGTGTTGAGGAACCCCACCGCTGAGATCACCGCTTTGAACGGCCCATGCGTCTCGCCGTCGGCCGTCTCGATGGAGTAGGTCCGGGTGGACTCCGACCAGCGGACGGTGGCAACGCTCGTGCCGAGCAGGGTGCGCTCGTACAGCCGCCACTTGCGTGCGACGTGCTGGAGGTAGCCGAGCAGCTCGTGCCAGTCCGCGTGCGTGCGGGTCCAGTCGTAGGGCTCGAAGGAGAACGAGTAGATGTGCGACTCGAGGTCGACCTCGGCACCCGGGTAGCGGTTGACCCACCAGGTGCCGCCGATCTCCTCGGACCGTTCGAACATGACGAAGTCGTCGACGCGCTGCTTGATCAGGGCGATGGCGGCGGCGATCCCGCTGAAGCCGGCACCGATGATGGCGACGTCATGGGCGCCGTTCGCGGGTGACTGCTTGCCTTCAGGAGCATTCACGGGAACCTCGATCCGTCCTTACTGGTCTTATGGTCCAATTTTTAGACCATTATCGAGAGTGTCGAGCCTGCGCGTGCACGGCGGCCGCTTTCTCGAAGCACTCGCGGGGCGCGCGGATCACTCCGGCACCGATCTGGCCGCCGTCGCGGCCGGCGAGACCGACGTCCATGACGGGCAGCACGCCGGTCTCGAGCACCTTCCGCACGTCGACGGCGGTCGGCGTACCGCGGAACCCGAAGAGCGGGATCCGGTAGTCGGGGTTCTCCCCGTGGGTGATCTGGTACATCTCGCGGTTGCGCTCGATCATCACTTCGGGAGAGCCGCCCTGGTATGCCTGCAGGGACAGGGCGCAGGCCTGGGCGAAGCCACCGAGGCCGACGGTCTCGGTGATCGGCGACTCGCCGCCCATCCAGGTGATCTCGCCCTCGGCGTGACCGGGGAAGAGCTTGCCCTGGTGGATCGGCGGCGGCCCCTCGAACCACTGGTCCCCCGTCCCGGCGACCTTGATCGCGAAGCCCTTGCAGCTGAACGCCATGGCCGAAACCAGGGTCGAGCCGGCGACGCCCGCCATCGCGTCCGCGCTCGCCTTGGCCGCGGCCATGGACAGGCGGAGGAAGAAGTAGTCGTTCTCGGCGAGGTGGAGCATCGTCTCGCGCACGTTCGGCACGTCCTCGGCGACCATGTCCAAGACGGCGGGCAGGATCTCCCGGCTGAACAGCACCGACGCCGCCGCGTTGCGGCTGTGGACCTCGTCGCCCATCCGCAGGGCCCGGGCGATGAGCGGCTTGAGCGCGATGCCACCCCGCCGGCGGATCGCCTCCCCCACCACCGGCGCGAGCACCTCATTGACGTACACCAGCCGGTCGTGGACGCCCTGGTCGTAGCAGCCGTAGTTGAGCCGGCGCGGCTCCTTACCCTCGTAGAAGTTGCAGAAGCCAACGTTCTCGTGCGTGCGGTTCTCCACGACGAACACCGGCATGGACGCGGTGTAGATGCCGGCCAGGGACCCGACCGCGCCGTAGTCGTGGCAGGCGCCGACGACGATCTCGCCGCTTTCGAACCCGACGATCGCCTCCGCGCGCGTCGCGGCGAGCCCCTCGAAGAGCGCGCCCCCGATCAGCGCCTCGCGCTGCCCGCCGACGTACTCGGACCAGGGCATCGGGGCCCCGGAGGTGAGGACCAGGTTGTCCGCGTACCCGGGAATGACGTCGCGGGCGATGCCGACGTCGACCACCCAAGGGTCGGCCGTGGTGAGCCGCTCGAAGGCCTCGGCATTCGCCACGTCGATGTCGAAGGGGCACGTGACGGCGGGCGTGGTCACCATGCGACGACCCCGCCGTCCACCAGGAGCGTCTGGGCGGTGATGAACGACGCCCGGTCCGAGAGCATGAACTCGACCACCTCGGCAACCTCGCGCGGCTCCCCGATCCGCTTGAGCATCGCGTACGAGGCGGCGACCTCCTCGCCGCCCGAGACCCGGGCCATCGACGGGCTCATCGGGGCCCGGATCACTCCCGGGGCGATGTTGTTCACGCGGATCCCCCGCGGCGCGAGCTCGTCGGCCAGGTAGCGCGTGTAGGCCGCGATGCCGGCCTTCGTGGCGCCGTACACGGAGGCGCCGGTGAATCGGCTGAAGTGGCCGGTCAGGCTGCCCACGTTGACGATGGCGGTGCCGTGGGCCAGGCGAGGTGCGCAGACGTCGGTGACCCGCGCCATGCCGGCGATGTTCACCTGGAACATCAGCTCGAGCTTCGCCTCGTCGAGCTCGCCCAGGAAGGAGTCCCGCAGGACCCCGGCGCAGTTGACGAGACCGGCCAGCTGCTCCCCCGGCTCGAGGACCGCCGCGACGGCGTTCTCGATGCTGCCGCGGTCGGAGACGTCCATGACCACCATGTCCACGCCGGCGAGCGAGGCGTCGGTCGGGTCGACGGCCTGGACCGCGTCCTTCAGGTCGGCGGCCACGGGATCGAACCCGCCCTCGACCAGGCGCCGGCAGATGGCCAGCCCGATCACGCCGGCGCCTCCGGTGACGATGACTTTACGATTCACCTCTCCACCTCTCGGTGTGTTGTCGGTCGTTGGGTGCGCTGTTCGGGCGCACGCCGAGGACCCGAGCGGACGGGTCCGAGCAGGCTCGGACCCGTCCCGTCGGGAAGTACGTGGGGCGGGGACCGCTAGTTGACCCGGCGCTCCCTGGCGCCCCAGTAGGTCTGGCGGAGCTTGAACTTCTGGAGCTTCCCGGTCGCCGTGCGAGCCAGCTCGTCGCGGAACTCGATCCGCTTCGGGCACTTGTAGCCGGCCAGCCGCTCGCGGCAGTAGGAGATGAGCTCGTCCGGGGTCACCGTCTCGGAGGTCACGACCAGCGCCGTGACCAGCTCGCCCCACTTCTCGTCGGGGATGCCGATCACCGCGACCTCCCGGACGGCGGGATGGCCGGCGAGGACGTCCTCCACCTCGATGGACGAGACGTTCTCACCGCCCGAGACGATGACGTCCTTCTTGCGGTCGAGAATGGACAGGTACCCGTCCTCGATGCGGCCGCCGTCGCCGGTGTGGAACACGCCGCCTTCCTGGGCGGAAGCGGTCGCCTCCGGGTTGCGCCAATAGCCGTCGAGGTTGTGGTTGCCGGCGGCCAGTACCTCCCCGTCCGGGGCGACCGAGATCCGGACCCCGATGCCCGGCGCCCCCGCGCGCCCCAGGAGCCGGGCCTGGTCGGCGCCCGGAAGGTCGCGCCACTCGCGCCGCATCCGCGACATGGTCAGGAACGGCGAGGTCTCGGTCAGGCCGTAGATCTGGATGAACTCCCAGCCCAGCTCGTCGCGGATCCGCTCGATCAGCCGGGTGGGCGGCGGCGCGCCCGCGACGACGACCCGGACCCGGTCCCGGCCCGGGATCTCACCCGACCACGACCCGGCCGCCTCGAGGACGGAGGCGAGCACGGCCGGGGCGGCGCACATCACCGTGACGCCGTGCTGCTCGACCCGGCGCAGGATCTCGGCTCCGTCGACCCGGCGCAGGACCACGTGGGTTCCGCCCATGCCGGTGAGCGCGTAGGGCATCCCCCACCCGTTGGCGTGGAACATCGGAAGCGTGTGCAGGTAAACGTCGTCCTCGTCGACCTTGAGGTGCCACCCGAAGACGGTGGCATTGAGCCACAGGTTGCGGTGCGTCAGCTCGACGCCCTTGGGGCGGGCGGTCGTGCCCGAGGTGTAGTTGATCGTCGCCGTCGCGTTCTCGTCCGGCTCCCAGGACGCGGGCGCTGTCTGGCGGTCCCAGAGCCGGTCGTCCTCCCCGAACAGGAAGGTGTGCCGCGCGGGCAGGTCCTTCACAACGTCGTGGAGCGTGGAGTCGGCCAGCAGGACGTCCGCCCCGCTATGCTCGACGATGTACTCGATCTCGGCTCGCCCCAGGCGGAAGTTGATCGGCACGAGCATGCGGCCGTAGCCGCTCACCCCGTAGAAGGAGGCGAGCATGCGGCTGGAGTTCTGCGACACGATCGCGACTCGCCCGCCCACGGGGACCTCGAGCTCGTCGAGAGCGGCGGCGAGCGACCGGGCGCGGCCGGCGAACTCCGCGTAAGTGAGCGACCCCCACGAGTAGTCGGCGGACGGCTCGTCGACGACTCCCGTACGGGCCGGGAACACCTGCTCGGCGCGGTACAGGAAGTCGTTGACGGTGAGCGGGTAGAGCATGGACGTCCTCCTCAGCACCCGTGCTTTGCCTCGTGTACGATGAGGCTAGGGGACCTAAGGCCTAAAAACAAGGCCTTTAGGCCTTTGGGCCTTTAGGGCGCGATCCTCCCGCTGTGGGGGTCGCGTTCGGTTAGCCTTATCCGAGCAGGGAGGTGCCGTGACCGAGAACAACAGCCTCGGGCCGATCAGGCAGATAGCCGCGCACGAGCTGGTGCTGGACCAGATCCGGCGGTCGATGGACCTGGGCCAGTTCCGTCCCGGGGACCGGCTGCCGGCCGAGCGTGAGCTGGCGGAGATGCTCGACGTCTCCCGCACAACGGTGCGTACCGCCGTGTCCGTCCTGGAGCGCGAGGGCCGGATCGCGGTCCGGCGCGGCCGCGGCGGCGGGTTCCTGGTCCTCGAGCCGACGTACGACGCCGCCGAGGCCAGGCGCGAGCTCAAGCGGAACAAGGTGGCGGTCCGCGATGCCTTCGACTACCGCGTCATCGTCGAAACCGGGGCGGCCCGGCTGGCGGCCGAGCGCCGCAAGGCGGCCGACATCCCTCGACTCAGGGACCTGGTGCGCCGGATGAGCGAGACCATCGACGCGGCCCGGGACTCACCGTCGACCGCGCAGATCACTGACTTCCAGCTGCTCGACTCGGCGTTTCACCTCGGGATCGCGCGGGCCACCGGTAACGAGCAGCTGGTCCGCTCCGTCGAGTTGGCGCGCAGCGCGATGTGGCTGCCGGTCGGCGCGATCTTCGGCCGCATCGAGGACAACGCCAACGACCACCACGCCGACATCCTTGAGGCGATCCGCATCAAGGACCCCGACCTGGCGGCGGCCACCATGGCGGCCCACATCGACGAGACGCGGCACACGATCGAGTCCTGGCTGAAGCGCTGAGGCTCAGCCCATGGTCGTGAGCCAGCCGCCGTCCACGACGAGGTCGGTGCCGGTCACGAACGAGGAGTCGTCAGACAGGAGATAGTCGACGGCCCCGCACACGTCGTCGGTGGTGCCGACGCGCCGGAGCGGTACCCGCCGCGCCATCGACGCCTTTCGGGACGGGTCCGCCTGGTAGATCCCGCTGATCATGGGCGTCAGGATCGCGCCGGGGCACACGGTGTTGGAGCGGACGCCGTGGCGTCCTTGCTCGGCCGCGATCGCCCTCGAGAGGCTGATGAGGCCGGCCTTGGAGACTTGGTAGGCGTCCAGCGCACCGTCCGCCCGGCGCAGCCCGGCGATGCTGGCGATGTGGGCCATGACGCCGAACCGGGCCGGCACCATCACCTGCAGCGCGGCGCGGGCGAAAAGCATCGGGCCGGTGAGGTTGATCTCCAGCACCCGCTTCCACACGTCGGGCTCGATGTCGGCGATCGAGCCGTCGACGTACTGCGGCGTGGGCAGTCCGGGCTCGTCGAACCAGGCCACGCCGGCGGCGTTGACGAGGTAGTCGAGCCGGCCCTCGCTCGAGAGCTCGGTCGCGGCCTTCATCGCCGCGGGCGCCAGCCCGGGGTCGGTCACGTCGCCGCGCAGGTACGTCACCCCGGTCGACAGCCCCGCTGGCTCGGGCTTCAAATCCACGGCGACGACCTGGGCGCCCCGGTCGGCCAGGTGCTGGGCCACCGCCAGCCCCATCCCGCCGCCGGCGCCGGTCACCACGGCTGTGCGGCCCGCGTGGTCAGCCATCGGCGAGCCGCTCGCGCAGGAACTCGGCGGCCTGGTCGACCGCCTCGTTCGCGTCGTCGAACAGCGTGGGGAACTGGGCAAAGCCGTGGACCATGCCGGGGTAGCGCCGGTGCTGGACCGGGACGCCCGCCTCGGCGAGCCTCCCGGCGAACAGCTCGCCCTGCGGCCGGATCGGGTCGTACTCGGCCGTGATCACCAGGGTCGGCGGCAGGCCGGCCAGGTCGGCGCCCAGCGGGGAGGCCTGCGGCGACAGCGCGTCGTCCGGGCTCGTGAAGTAGGCGTCCTTGTGCCACTGAACCTCGTCCCGGAACAGCATTAGCCCCTCGAACTCCAGGTCGAACCCGAGCTCGAGGTCGAAGGTCGTGGCCGGATAGAACAGCATCTGACCTGCCAGCGCCGGCCCGTCCTGGTCCCGAGCCCGCAGTGCCACCGCGGCGGCGAGGTTGCCGCCCGCGCTGTCGCCGGCCAGCGCCACCCGCGCGGGGTCGATGCCCAGCTGCTCGGCGTTCTCCACGGCCCACACGAAGGCGGCGTAGCAGTCGTCAGGCGCGGCCGGGAAGGGGTGCTCCGGCGGCCGCCGGTACTCCACGCTAAGAATCACGAACCCGGTCCGGTTGGCGATGGCGCGGCAGATGCCATCGTGGGAGTCGAGGCTACCCATCTGCCACCCGCCACCGTGCAGGTATACGACGAGAGGCGTGATTGCTCTCGCCACGTCCGGCCGGTAGACCCGGACCGGGATCTCGTGCCGCGTGCCGGGCACCACCAGATCTTCCGTGGCAGCGACGTCCTCGACCGGCAGCGCCGCGAACGTCGCCTCAAAATTGGATCTCGCTTCCTCGATCGGCAGCAGGTGGGAGTTGGGTCGACCGCTCTTCGCGGCCTCCTTGAGAAGGTTCGCAGCTACCGGGTGGAGGGACATCACCGAAGTCCTCGCCTTCGACTACATCGACCAAACAATGGGCTTTTGGTCGAGACTATAGACCACACGGCGGCGAGTGCGCACATCAGCACCAGCACAGCGGTGGGCCCGTCGAACCTGCGGGGCTCAATAATTCGAGGTCCGATCTGCCGGTTCTCGGTGGTGTCAGCCGGCGATCCGATACTCGCCAATGAGGCCGCCGAGGATCGCTCTGCGATGGACTCGGTGGTTGGCCAGGTCGATTGGGGTTGGCGGCCCGGTTTCGGCTTGCGATGGGGACAGCTGCCCGATGCCGCGGTGAGGTCGGGCTGTGTTGTAGTGCTGCAGGTAGCGGGTGAGCATTCGGCGCAAGTGTGGTCACGTCCAGCGCCGCATAGCGTGATCACCCTTGACAACTTCATTGAGGATCGATGCCTCGTCTCGCGAGATCGACTGCGATGCCGTCCAGGACACCGGCAAGACCTGAGGCGAACAAGGTGTCGAGGTCCCAGGGGTCGGCGCCTGCGCGCATCGCGAGGGCGAGCCGGGGATACGCCCCGGGTTCGAAAAGCGGATTCTGTGCGTGGTCCGAGGTTTTTGTCCCCTGTTTCAGGGCGATTGCCGATTGCCGTTCCGCCTCCACATCGCCGACGTAGGTCAGCGCCACGCCTTGCACGTAGGAGGCGAACATGAACATGTACCGGAAAGCATCGGCAGGTTCGATGTCGAGCCCGTCGAATGCGGAGAAGGCGCTTTCACTGTCCGCCGCGAGAGCCGGGCTGAAGTACGCGCGGGTTGTCACCATGACCCTCGGCAGGATCCATGGGTGGCGGTGGTACAGGTCCCAATCACGGTACGCGGCACGTTCGAGGCCGTGACGCCAGTTCCGCGGTGCCGAGTCGGGCAGGGGCACGTCGGCCATCGCGGCCTCCAACATCAAAGTCACCAGGTCGTCCTTGGATGCCACATGCCGGTACAAGGACATGGTGCTCGCTCCGAGGTCCACGGCGACCCGGCGCATGGACAGCGCGTCGAGCCCCTCCGTGTCCGCGATGGCGATCCCGGCTCGCACGATGCGCTCAACGGTGAGATGCGGCGCGCTGTCATTGCCCTCCGGGGCATCGGCCGGCGTTTCCGCCCTGCGCGCCCGATACGCCCTCGCCTGGCATGCCCGGGAACAGTAGCGCCTCGGTCGGCCCCGTTCCCCGGGCACGAGCGACTTTCCGCACGCCCCGCAAGCCAGCTGCACCGACACCACCGCACTCCTTTTCGTCACATTTCTACGTTGTGACGAAACTCTACCCCACTGGAGGTACGGGTGCATAGAGAGAGTAGAGCAGCAGGTCAAAACGCTGTTGTGTCGCGTTAGCGTGTATGCGTATCATGTACGCCAGACCGCGTACAAAGTACACACCGGGGCGATTGACTCCGACCCGATCGACACGACTCAGGAACAAAGGAAATGACTGAAGAAGACAGAAGAGCCGGAGCCAGGGAGTGGGTCGGGCTCGCTGTCCTGGTATTGCCCTGCGTACTGGCGTCCATGGATATGTCCGTCATGTTCGTTGCGCTCCCGTCCCTGACGGCCGACCTCAAGCCGAGCAGCTCCGAACTGCTGTGGATCATGGACGCCTACGGCTTTCTCCTCGCCGGCCTGCTCATCACGATGGGCACACTCGGTGACCGGATCGGACGGCGGCGGGTGCTGCTCGTAGGCGCCGCAGCCTTCGGCGCCGCCTCGATTCTGGCGGCCTACTCGACCAGCTCCGGGACGCTCATCGCGGCCCGCGTGCTTCTGGGCATCGCCGGAGCCTCGCTGGCGCCGTCCACCCTTGCCCTGATCCGGAACATGTTCCACGACGCCAAACAGCGGGCTACAGCGGTCGGCGTGTGGACGGCGGGCTTCGCGGGCGGCGCCGTACTCGGCCCCATCGTCGGCGGTCTGCTGCTGGAGCACTTCTGGTGGGGATCGGTCTTCCTGATCAACGTGCCCGTGATGATCCTGCTGCTGGTCCTCGGCCCGCTGCTGCTCCCCGAATACCGCGACCCCAAGCCGGGCCGTTTCGACCTGCTCGGCGCCGGCCTGTCCCTCGTGGCCGTGCTCGGCGTCATCTACGGCGTCAAACGGATGGCGGAGCACGGCTTCGGGTGGATTTCCCTGGCGTACTGCGTCGCCGGACTCGCCGTGGGGGCGGCATTCATCCGCCGCCAGCGCGTGGCCGCGAACCCGATGATCGACATCGCGCTGTTCCGTACCCGCCGGTTCAACCTGCCCCTGCTGATCGACGCGCTGGCGACGTTCACGCTGGTCGGCTTCTCCCTGTTCAACTGGCAGTTCATGCAGCTCGTTCTGGGCATGAGCCCGTTCGAGTCAGCCCTGTGGTCGCTGCCCACCTTCCTCGTGATGCCCGTGGGCATCGCCCTGGCCACCGCGATCGCACCCCAAATCGGCAAACCCAACGTGATGGCCGCGGGACTGCTCGTGGCGGCCGCCGGCTACGTCATGCTGTCCCTGATCCAGGCCGACTCGGGAGTCATCTACCTCGTCAGCGCCATGACGGTCGTCGCGATCGGCATCGGCGGAGTCTCCGCCGTGGTCACCGACGTGATCTTGTCCGCCGCACCACCGGAGCGAGCCGGGATGGCCTCCGCCATGGCCGAGACCTCGGCCGAGTTCGGCGGGGCGCTGGGCATCGCGGTCCTGGGCAGCATCGGCACCGCCATCTACCGTTCGGAACTGGCAACCAAGGCCCCCGACGCCCTCACACCCAAGGAACTGGAGGCAGCGCGGAACACCCTCGGCGGCGCCGTCGACACCGCCGCGACCCTCCCGCAGGGCGCCGCCGAAGCCCTGCGGAACGTGGCATTCGACGCCTTCGCGCGAGAGACGCGGGTCGCCGCGGTGGTCAGCGTCATCCTGACGGCGGGCGCGGCCATCCTCGTCGCCACCCTGCTCCGCAACGCACGCATCCGGCCCGGATCCGAAGCCCCGGAATCCGCAGCAGAACACAACGACCGGGACCAGGCGGCCATAGCAACCTCATCGTGAGCAAAGATCTCGTGGGGCCGTACCGGCGTCGGCACCCGACACCGAACCCGGTGTCGGGTGCCGGTACCTAGTGTCCTGCGCCAGAAATTACGAGTCTGATTTGTTTGTCGATTTTAGTGGCTGATGGAGTGATCCTGGCGAGGTAGTCGGCCAGGGAGTTGAGGATCTCATCTGCGGTCTTGGTCCAGGTGAACGGTTGCGGGTCTTCGTTCCAGGTGTCGATCCATGCCGTGATGTCGTCTTCCAAGGCTTTCACGGAGGTATGAACCCTCCGGCGCAGGAGCTTGTCGGTCAGCAGGCTGAACCAGCGCTCGACTTGGTTGATCCAGGGGGTGAAGTGGATGTGGAAACGAAGGCGCCTGCTCAGCCACGCCTTGACCTCTGCCAGACGCGCTGTGACACCTCGGTGCGGTAGGTGGCCATGCCGTAGGTGTCATTGGCCGCGAGTGCCTGCGTGGTCATGGCGA
This sequence comes from Streptosporangium sp. NPDC001681, assembly GCF_040298085.1. Classification (NCBI taxonomy): domain Bacteria; kingdom Bacillati; phylum Actinomycetota; class Actinomycetes; order Streptosporangiales; family Streptosporangiaceae; genus Streptosporangium; species Streptosporangium sp. NPDC001681. The sequence continues at coordinate 35,594 of NZ_JBEOZN010000073.1, forward strand.
GCAGCATCCGGAGCGTGACGACGTTCGAGCCGGGCGCGTCGTTGCCGAGGTAGGTCGAGATCGGCTTGTCCAGCGCCAGCAGGCCGTTCTCGATCAGGTGCAGAGTGTAGGTGCCCAGGACCAGCTTGCCAAAGCTGGCGTAGGCGAACACCTATGAAACACGTCAGCGGCCAGGAACTACGGCTGCCTACTTGCCCCGCCGCTCGGTCCCACACCGTGTGCGGCTGCTCGGGAACTGGACGTTGAGTCTCGCCCCGGCCCGAGCGGACCCCGACCACCCGTCTTGACCCGGAACCACGCATGCTATTCCCACGCTCTCCCACCTGATGCCGCTTCTGACTGGTGGGAGCGAGCACTCACACCATGGCGTGGCTGCGTGGTGTGCACGCCGACATAGGAGATTTGTTCGGGAGATGCGGAATTGGGATGTAAGAAAGCCTTCCTTCGGACCACATGCTCTATGAACGACTTGCCAGCAACCGAAGGAACCGGCTTGCCCAACCCACATGAGCGCTTCACCGCGCTCTACGACACCTACCAAGCGCGGGTGTACAGCTATGCGGCAAGCCGCGCCGGACATCAAGGGGTCCCGGTAGTCCTGTCGAAGAATCCAACAGATATAGCTCTGACCTGCGGAGATGCGGTCAAGCTCCTGTTGTGAGCTCGGCGAACTCTGAGTGGGCCTGGGCGACCGCGTCGGGGTAGGCCTGCGCCTTGTCGTGCTCGGCCAAGGCGCGGTAGATGCTGGCCAGGCTCGGATTGCGGCCCTTGCGTTTCCCAGTGGGGATGATCAGGTCGCCTCGGATGGTCTCGACGGACTCGCCAGCAGCCCTGCGGCGCAGCACGGTGTGCAGCATGTCCTCGGTGATGACGGCGGGCCGTCCGCCGTGGTTACCCTTGCGGGCGGCGGCGTCCAGGCCCTCCAAGGTCGCCTCCCGTATGGCTTCGCGTTCGGTTTCGGCCATCGCGGCGAAGAAGGCGAACAGCATCCGGCCCGGGCCGGACGGGTCGTACAGGCCGGCCAGCGGCCCGCCGAGCATCTCCAGGACCAGGCCGTGCGCGACCAGGTGGTCGGCCAGCGCGGTGAGCTCGGCGGCGTCGCGGCCGAGCCGCTTCATCTCATACACCGTCACGATGACGCGGCAGTACGGGGCGTGCGCCTTGATCTGGCGAGCCAGGGCGAGCGCGGCCTCGAACTGGGGGCGGACCCGGACCCGGGCCGAGATCTTCTCGGAGAAGATCTTGTCGCGATCGATGCCGTGGGCCGCGAGGGCATCCAGCTGTGACTGCAGTTCCTGGGTCAGCGAGCTGCAGCGGGCGTATCCGATCCGGATGTCAGCGGTCGGCGCATTCGTGGCGAGTGGGGCCGGCGGCGAGGTGCCGGGCCGCCACAGCTGCCCCGGACCGCGATCGGCAGGGGTCTGTACCCGCAGCAGCTTTGCCAGCCGGCCGACCTTGGTGAAGCGGCCGGTGTGGTAGGTCCCGGCGACGGCGCCGGAACGGGATCGGCACGGCGAGCCCGCCGCCACACCGCAGCACGGGCACGGGTGGCGCTCGACGTCGTCGGCGTCGCGGTCGGCAGGGGGCGCGGAGGATGCGGGGAGGTCGGCCACCCCTCGCATCGTGTCACAAACATTTCTCACAAGGGGTAGGTCTCGCTTTTTGAGTGAGAACGAGTTATGAGAAGGAATTGATGATCCAGACGGTCACCGCGATGTCTGATTGATCTTCCTCCGGGAATGGAGCCGTTTGTGAGAGCATGCTGGCCCTGTCGAATAGGGCCGATCATGCCGATAGCTCGCCAACGCCCGGCGGAGAGACTCAGGAGCCACCACTGATGCCCAACCCAGACTCGCGGTACGCCGCGCGCCTGGCCGCCTATGGAGCGGTCTCCACCCAGCTGTCGCTGCTGAGCGACCACCGACTCGGCCAAGCCGTGGCGGAAGCCACCGCGCTCGGGTCCGGCATCGGCGGCAGGTCGGCGGAGCTGGACATCAGCGGGAGGCGGGTCTTCATCAAACGGATCCCGCTGACCGATGTCGAGCTGCAGCCGGAGAATGTGCGCTCGACGGCGAATCTGTTCGGACTGCCGCTGTTCTACCAGTACGGGGTGGGCTCGGTCGGGTTCGGAGGCTGGCGTGAACTGGCCGTACACACCATGACCACCAACTGGGTCCTCGGACGGGAGTACGAAGGCTTTCCCCTGATGTACCACTGGCGGGTTCTACCCGACTCCCCGCCCGAGGGGTTCGTCGACGAATTCGGCGGCATCGATGGGGCGGTCGCGCACTGGGAGGGCTCGCCGGCCGTCCGTGAACGCCTGGAGGCCGTCGGCCGCTCAACATCCAGCCTGGTGCTCTTCTTGGAACACGTGCCGCAGACTCTCGCCGCCTGGCTGGTCGACTCTCGGAAGGCCGCGCCAGGCAGCGGAGAAAGCTCGCCGTACCCCTGGGTGGAGGAAGCTCTGGCACGTGGAACCGCCTTCATGAGCTCTCGTGGGCTCGTCCACTTCGACGCCCATTTCGTCAACATCCTGACCGACGGCCAGCGGCTCTACTTCGCCGACTTCGGGCTTGCCTTGAGCTCCGGCTTCGAGCTCACCGCGGCCGAGGCCGCGTTCCTGTCCGAGCATCTCGACTACGACCACTGCTACACCGCGGGCCATTTGCTGCACTACCACCTGCTCGACGACCTGCGCGGCGACATCGACCAGCAGGCGTTCCTGCGGGAATGGATCGCGGGACGACGGCCCGATGACGTCCCGCCCGCGACTGCCGCGATCATCGACCGGCACGCCCCGGCGGCCATCGTCTTGAACGAGTTCCACCACCGCCTGCTCAACAAGAGCAAGCGGACGCCGTTTCCAGCCACCGAGATCAAGCACGCCAGGCAAGTCACCTGAGACGAGACTGACGGGCCAGGCCTGCTCGGCCTGGTCGGGTCAGGTGGGGGCAGGACGATGGTGCCCTGCTGAGCGTAGTGGAGGTCGCGCCGCAGGGCATGGAGGGATTCGCCCTTGTTGAGCTGCCGGGAGATTTTGCGCCGGTAGACCGGGTCGGACAGGTAACGGGCGGTGTGGATGGTCCGGCGCATCCGCCCCCACTCCTTCAACGTCGCCACCAGGGTGTTCTGCCGGGAGGCTGCCGACCACTTTCCAACGATCAGCGAGGCGGTCGCCTCTCCGAACGTGAGCGATCCGGCCATCCGCAGCAGGTCTGGCCAGCATTCGGCGACCAGGTTTTCGTTCCACCGGTCGGCCAGCAGCGGCCCGGCGTGCGGGTAGCGGGCGTTGGTGACGACCGGGGAGTCGTCCCGCACCAGCGTGATCTTTCCCAGGTCGCGAATCCGGGGAGTGAGGGCCTTGCCGACCAGGTCGAATAGCCCGAAACCCCACTGCAGGCTTGGCAGGAAGACCCCACTCCGATCGACAGCGTCGACCCGCACACCATCTGGGCCTTCACCCTGGAAGACACCGGCAAGGACCGCACGATCATCAAAAGCGGTATCTCCTGGGGCCGGACCGGACACCTGTACATCGGCGGCTCTTGTTTGTTGAGAGGGGTCTTTAGTCGATTTGCATTTTGTTGATCTTGAAACTGCCGAATGCCTTTACGATGTAGATTTCTAGAGGAGATTCGGCCCGGGCTGCCGGGACGATCTACCACAATGGGGCGCAGCCCGAGCTTCGAACCGGTCCGCGCGGCGTGTGGGCCGACGACGAGAGCCCGCTCCCCCGACTCCTGGGGGCGTACAGGTTCGGCGGGCGGCGCCCTGCCGTGCTCGTCATCATGCTGCTGGTGGTGGGCCGGTTCGTGCTCGCGCCGTATCTGCTGGGACGACGACAAGAAGTCCCTCATCGACCGTGAGGTCAAACTGACCGGCTTCGTCTCCCCCGCGAGGAAAAAGGGGCAGTGGTACGTCACCCGCATGCAGATCGCCTGCTGCGCCGCGGACGCGTTCCCGCCGAAGATCGCCGTCAAGGGGCTGCGGGCACCGCCCACCGACACGTGAGTCGAGGTCACCGGCACCTGGATCCCGCAGACCTTCGGCAAGATGACCACCGGCGTCATCTACCCCCAGCTCACCGGCAAGAGCCTCACAAGGATCGAGCCCCCCGACGAGCCGTACGAGTAGGCCTGCCGGTAAGGGCGGCCCCACCAGCCGCCATCTGTGACATCCCCAAGGGTGAATGCTCGGCAAAGTGAAGCGGGCTGCAGGTGCGAGGCGTCCCGAGAAGGAGCTTGACTATGAAAAGAGTGAGTGGTTTATTACTCACATGATGATGACGAGTTCGCGTCGGCTGTCGACGGCGGAGGAGCGACGCCACACCGTGCTGCGCACGGCGATCAAAGCTTTCGCGGCACGTGGCTACTACGGCACCACCACGACCGAGGTCGCCAAGGCCGCCGGCATCTCGCAGGCGTATCTGTACCGGCTCTTTCCCGACAAGGAGGCGCTGTTCGTCGCGGTCGTGGACTACTGCTCGGCGCGGATCCGCGAATGCCATGCCGAGGGTGCGGCCTCCGCCACCACGGCCGAGCCGGCTGCGGTGCTGGCCGCGATGACCGCCGCGTATACAGAACTGATCGCCGATCGCGATCTGCTCATGGTGCTTCTGCATGCCACGTGCGCGAGCAGCGAGCCGGCGATCCGGGAGGCGGTGCGGGCGTGTTATGCCAAGCAGGTCGAGTATGTGCGTGCGGCCTCGGGTGCCTCCGATGAACAGATCCGCCGGTTCTTCGGTGACGGCTTGCTGGCAAATGTTCTCCTCGGCGTCGACGCGGCCGCTCTGGATGCGCGGTGGGCGCGCACCTTGCTCGGCTGAGTCGTCATCGGGTCGCATGTGAGCGGCCCGATTTCTTTTACCGAAAGAGTGAGTGATTAACCACTCTCTCTCGTGTTAGGAGGAAGAGATTTCATGCCTGGGTCCGGAAGATCGCGGGGCGGTCTGATATTGGCGTTGCTGGCCTTCGCCCAGTTCATCAGCGCCATCGACTACAACATCGTCTACGTGGCGCTGCCTGAGATCGGCCGCCAGATCGGGTTTTCCACGCAGACGCTGCAATGGGTGGTCAGCGCGTATGCCGTCGCGTTCGGCGGGTTCCTGCTCTTGGGCGGGCGGGCCGCCGATCTGCTGGGGCGGCGCCGGATGTTCGCTGTCGCGCTGGCCCTGTACGGCATCGCGTCCCTGGTCGGCGGGCTGGCGGCCTCTCCCGGTCTGCTGATTGCGGCCAGGGCCGTGCAGGGACTCGGCGGCGCATTGCTGTTGCCGGCCACGCTGTCCCTGATCAATACCACGTTTGCCGAGGGGCCTGCGCGCAGCCGAGCCCTGGCGGTCTGGGGCGGTGCCGGGGGCGTGGGGCTTGCGCTCGGGTCTCTGCTGGGCGGTGTTCTCACCGATGCCCTCGGTTGGGAGTCGGTGTTCTTCGTCAACGTTCCGCTCGCCGCAGTCGCCGTTGTCGGGGCTTTTGTCCTGTTTCCGGGCGAACCTCGTGGTGACCGGCGCGGCGGTTTCGATCTTCCTGGCGCGCTCAGTGCCACGCTGGGGTCCACGCTGCTGGTTTTCGGGCTGATTCAGGGGCCGGAGGCGGGATGGGGCAGCCCGATCATCGTGGGTACCTTGCTCACGTCAGTGGCGTTGCTTGGACTGTTCGTCGCGATCGAGGCTCGCTCCGCTGAGCCGCTGATGCCGCTGCGGCTGTTCACCAACCGCAGCCTCACCGCCGCCATGGCGGTCACGTTCATCTTCATGGGGACGTTCGGTGCGCAGTACTACATCCTGACCGTCTATCTCCAAGACCTACGTGGCTTCGACGCTCTGGCGACGGGCTTGGCGTTCTTGCCGGGGGGCCTCATGGCTCTGCTGGGTACCAAGGTGAGCGAACGGATGCTGATCCGGACAGGCACCCGCACCACGCTGCTCACTGGCCTGGGGCTGGGGGCCGCCGGAATGATCGCATTCGGGCTGGCGATGTCCCCGCAGGGCGGCTACGCCGTGCTCTTGCCCGGCATCGTCATGATCAGTCTCGGGCAGGGCATCGCTTGGACGGCCATGTTCGTGGCCGCATCCACCGGTGTCGCACCGGAACGTCAAGGCATCGCCTCGGCGATGGCCTCTACCACTCAGCAGATTGGCAGCGCGGTCGGGTTGGCCGTCCTGGTCGCCGTCATCAACGCCGGGCCTGCTGGTGCCGCCACCACCGACGGACTACGCACCGCCGGCTTGCTGGCGGCCGCACTGACGCTCGTCGGCGCGGCGGTGGCCCTCACCCTGCGCAAGCCCCAAGCCTCAAGGCCAGCGCAACAGGTCGCTTCGACATCACCCGGTGACACACGTATCGGCAGCTGACAGCAGCTCATCATCACAACCGGATATCTACGCTGTACGTATCAGTTCGAAGTGCCGAGCTGCCGGTTGGCATCGGCACTTCGCTGGTTTGCGAGACGAGACCGCCCCTATACCTCCAGGATGGGGGCCGTTTCGGGGAAGGGAAGTGCCGCCTCCGGCTGTTCTCGGCCCGGAGGGCGCCACAGCTGAGGCGACAAGCACATGACCTCCGACCGAGTCAGCGCCGAACTCGCGAGCCGGACTGCCTGCCGCCACCAGCAGCGAACCGGCCACTCACATGAGCCAAAGCGGCTGGTGGGGTCAGCCTTACCGACAGGCCGAGTGACGCCAAAAAGCATGTACAAGCTCAGGTTCCTCTTCCCGAGCATGGTCGGCCACCAGGCAATACGACGTCATCAGGTCTTGGCGGACCATCCACAGCTGCCGGCGATCCACCGCTGATTCGGGCCGGTCCGGGAAAAGCCCGGTCGACCAGGTCAGTGGCGATCCGGTCGGACGTGGAACGACGCCACCTGGGCCGACCACTGACCCCTGCCGGCCCAGCGCATCAACATTCCCACTGCCCCGTGCCCGACCGGCACACACTGGCCCAGGCACGGCTCGGCATGCACGGGGTGATCTCCATAGGTGCCATGGGGTTCCGGCAGACCTCGATGATCAGATCGGCCGGCAGGCGTGCCAGATCGTCCGGGGGCGGGCCGCACCAGGCATAACAGCCCGAGACCGACCAAGACCTGCAGGACGCGGCAGCCCGTCTTGACCGGGACGCCCTCATCGGTTCGCGACGGGAAGACCCCGTCGCGTATCGGACCGGCGTCGAGGCTGATCTCGCTCACGTTGTTGACGATCGCAGCCATGCGCAACCCGCAGGGTTACCCGGGAGGCGGTTGAGCAGCGTGGTCGTGCCCGCGTCCAGGAACCCGGACAGCACTGTCACGAGGAAGCGTGCGGCGAGATAACGGATCGCCACTGCCTCTCGTTTCGCAAATGAAAACGGTTATCGCTATCATGGCACCATCGTCCCCCTTCCAGGAGTGAAGACGCTTGGCCAGAAACGACGTACGACCGGTGATCAAGCTGCGATCTACCGCGGGCACCGGCTACACCTACGTGACCCGCAAGAACCGCCGCAACGACCCCGACCGGCTCACCCTGTGCAAATACGACCCGGTCATCCGCCAGCACGTGCTGTTCCGAGAGGACCGCTGAAGCGATGAAAAAAGACATCCACCCCGACTACCACCCCGTGGTGTTCCGCGACCCGAGCGCGGGCTTCGCCTTCCTGACCCGCTCCACCATCACGAGTGGCAAGACGATCGAGTGGGAGGACGGCAACACCTACCCGCTCGTCGACGTCGACGTCTCCTCGGCCAGCCACCCCTTCTACACCGGCCGCAGTCGCGTCCTCGACACCGCGGGCCGGGTCGAGCGGTTCAACCAGCGCTACGGCAAGACCTGACCCCGCCCCCTTCGGGAAGGAAACCGCATGTCCGCCCACTGCCAGCTCACCGGCCTCAAGCCGGTGTTCGGCAACAACGTCTCCCACTCCCACCGGCGCACCCGCCGCCGCTGGAATCCCAACATCCAGCCACGGCGCTACTGGCTGCCCACCGAGGGTCGCTTCGTACGGCTGACGCTCAGCGCCAGAGCCGTCAAGACCATCGACAAGATCGGCATCGAGGCCGCCGTGACCCGCATCCGCGCCCGGGGAGAACGCATCTGATGGCCAAGAAAAGCAAGATCGCAGCCAACGAGCGACGCAAACTCGTTGTCATCCGCTATGCGGAGCGCCGGGCCGAGCTCAAGGAGATCATCCGCACCGGCTCCCCCGACGAGCGAGCCCAGGCCGTCCGCGAGCTGAGCCGCCAGCCGCGCGACGCCAGCGCCACCCGCGTGCGCAACCGCGACAGCACCGACGGCCGCCCCCGCGGGCACCTGCGCAAGTTCGGGCTCTCCCGGATCCGCTTCCGCGAACTGGCCCACCGCGGCGAACTGCCCGGCGTCACCAAGTCCAGCTGGTAGGAGCACCACGACATGGCAGTCCCCAAACGCAAGACCTCCCGCAGCAACACCCGCCACCGCCGCTCACAGTGGAAGGCCACCGCACCCGACCTCGTCCCGATCACCATCGACGGGCGCGAACTGCTGGTGCCGCGCCGACTCGTCCACGCCTACCGGCGCGGCCTCCTCACTCCCTGAGAACCGGCCCGCACCCCGAACCCCCACCGTGAACTCGCGCGGTGAACCCCGCACTACGAGAGGAGCTGTCATGTCCGTCCCCGTCGTCATCGTCTCCGGACTGTATCCCCAAGCGCGCTCGGCCTTGGTGGACCGCCTGCTCGCCGATCACCCCGGATCGGTGGCGATCCACCACGACCTGCGACAGGTGAGCACCGGGCGCGTGGAACGCATCGTGCGCGACGCGTCGGGGACGCTGGAAGAGCGGGAAGTGCGGCTCGCGCACGGCTGCGTCACCTGCACCGTGCGCGAGGATCTCATTCCTGTCCTGTTGTCGCGGGCGGACTCGGCGCCGCTGTTCGTCGTGGAGCTGTGGGATTCGGTCGAACCCCGGACCGTGGCCGAGGCCCTCGCCTGGCACGAGGACACCGTGCACCGCCTGCGCCTGACCGGGGTGCTGACCGCGCTGGAGGCGGCGCAGATGACCGACGACATCTGCTGCGACGACACCCTCGCCTCCCGCAGGAAACACGCCGCAGGAGGCGACGAGCGTCACCTGGCCGAGGTACTCACCCGCCAGATCGAGTACGCCACCGCCCTCGTCGTGTCCGGTGAGCAGGCCGACGATGTCGAGCTGGCCCTGGCCGTGCTCAGCCACCTCGCCCCCACCACCCCGGCCGGTCCCCCGGACATCGCTCTGCCCGCCGTCACCGGTGCGGGGATCGACGTGGAGATGCTCGGGGCCCGCGTCGACCCGGCGACCGCCCAGCTGCCCTGCGACACGCAGACCGGGGAGATCTCCACCGTCGTCTGGCACCGGCTGCGCCCCCTGCACCCCCAGCGGCTCTTCGACGCCGTCGACGAGCTGGTCACCGAGACTGTCCGCAGCCGCGGCCGGTTCTGGCTGGCCAACCGGCACGAGCGCCTGCTCGGCTGGGACGCCGTGGCGGGCGTCATCACCGTCGAGGACGCGGGCCCCTGGCTGGTCACCCTGCCCGAGGCCGCCTGGGAGATGGAGAGCCCCGCCCGCCGCATGGCCGCCACCCTCGACTGGACTCCCCAGCTCGGCGACCGTGTCCAGCACCTCGTCTTCACCGGCCCCGACCTCGACCGCGACCGCATCCACCGGCTTCTGGATTCCTGCCTGCTCACCGAGGCCGAGACCCTGGCCGGCTCCGACGTCTGGGCCGGATACCCCGACCCGTTCGCATTCGTCCTCGACCTGAAGGAGGCCTCCGCATGAAACTTCGCCGCACGCCCCGCAAGAAGACCAATCCGCTACACGGCGTGAGCCACATCGACTACAAGGACACCGACCTGCTCCGCAAATTCATCTCCGACCGCGGCAAGATCCGCAGCCGCCGCGTCACCGGGGTCACCGTCCAGCAACAACGCCGGCTGGCCACCGCGATCAAGAACGCTCGCGAGATGGCCCTGCTCCCCTACGCCTCCACCTCACGATCCCGCTGATCAAGCCGGGAACAGGCTGGGTAGACAGCACCTCAGGCTGGTCCGCCGGACTTCGTGGCAGATCAGCCTGAGGCCGCGACGGACACCCGGTCAGGTGAAGGCCAGCCCAGCTCGAAGCCGCGTGAAAGGCTGTGACGTTCAAGTCCTTCCTGAGAACGGCTGACGACGACGGAAACAGACGTCGTTGACAACGGCGAGGGGGCGAAACCGCCATCCAACGCGAGCGTTTTCTGAAGCGTGCCCGTTCACCGATCCACGAACGCATCCCTCTCTGTCAGTCTCTCGTGAGACCTGGGGGCGAACCAGTCTTCTGTAACTCAAGTAGGGCAAGAGCAGGATCTTTTGGACGGCGACGTTGACGTTGGCCGACCTTCGTGGGGCTCTCGTCGATGATGGCGAGGTGGTCAAAGGTGACAGACCTCGATCGGATCGGCCGAAGCGGCGCTCGTTCACGCCAGAGTACAAGCTGGCGATGGTCGAGGCCTACGGCGCGGCGACCGAACCAGGTGCCAAGGGCGCGTTGCTGCGCCGGGATGGGAGGGACATCGCGTGAACGATGCTCCCTCCTTCGCCCCTGACATCCTGGCCGCGATGCAACGGGCGGCCATGCCGGACTTCACCCGGTGGCAACGCATGGTCTACGCCACCGGTGAATGCGCTCAACCGGTCCGCCTGCACGGTGAACGCCTGACCTTCAACGGCGCGACCGGTGAGATCCTGGACGTCTACCGGACGGCTGACGAACCTACCGGGTTCCTGCTCACCGCCTGCGGCAACCGTCGCGCGTCCCGGTGTCCGGCCTGCTCGGCGGTCGCCACCTTCACCGCTCCGTCCTTCGGCGCGGTCCACGCTCACCGCACGGGCAAGGACGGCAAGCCGCTGCCGTGCCGTCCCCGACGTGACTCTCCGCTCTGCGAGCACAGTCGTTACGAGGGCTGCAGCAGGCGCCATGACCGCGATGACCCGCAAGTGGGGCAACCGCTCTGCGTGGACTGTTACGACTACCAGGGTGCGGTCTTGTGGAACGCTCACGCGGGAGAGCTGTGGCGCCGCTTCACCCAGGCACTCCCTGCCGCCCTGGCCCGGCTGCTCGGCGTGCGTCGTGCCTACCTGCGCGAGGTGCTGCGCCTGTCGTATGCCAAAGTCGCCGAGTACCAAGCGCGCGGCCTGGTCCACTTCCATGCGATGATCCGCCTCGACGGCCCGGACGGTCCCGCCTCACCTCCACCGGACTGGGCAACCGTCCCACTGCTGGACCAAGCAATCCGGTACGCCGCTGCTCAGGTCGTCGTCCCTGCCTCGAAGGAATCGCCGGACGAACCCTCGCCGGTTCTGCTGCGCTGGGGTGATCAGCTCGACGTGCGGCCGGTCTACGACCTGGACGGCGTGAGTGATCAGCGAGTGGCGTCATATGTGGCCAAGTACGCGACCAAGGGGGCCGAGTCCGCTGGCACGGTGGACCGTCGCATCCGTGACGCCGGGGACATCGCCCGGCTGCCTGTGACCGAACACGCCCGGCGCATGATCTTCACCTGCTTCGCCCTGAACCGCCTGCCTCAATACCGGCTGCTCCTGCTGCGGCAGTGGGCTCACATGCTGGGCTACCGGGGCCACTTCTCCACGAAGTCGCGCTACTACTCCACGACTCTCAGCGAACTACGCCGGACCCGTGCCGACTACCGCGCCGCGCAAGCCCGGATGCTCCTCGGCCTGCCCAACCCTGCCGAAGGGAACACGCTCACCCTGTCGGAGTAGCGTTACGCCGGAAGCGGCCACCGGAACGGCGAACCCTTCTGGGCTGAACTGGCTCGGCAACGCATCGCCACTGCCCGCATGATTGTCAAAGAACGGGCGGCATCATGAACGCCGTTGTCGCACTTCGCCTTTCAGTACAGATACTCCTGTCCGTGAGTCTTTTTCATTTTCTTCAGCCCGTCTATTAGGAGCTTCTTTATGTCATTAGGTGAACGCTGCACTCGTGATCATGATGTGACCGGACGGGCCGTCGCTCGGGGATGAAAAGGTTCATTACGTAACGCTGCTGAGGCGGCTATGGTCTCGATCATGAAAAGAGTACTTGGCTGTTCGTTGATGGTGGTCGCGAGTTTCTTGGTGGTGGCTGGTCTCGCCGCAGTCCCTCTGATCTCCGAGATCTGGGAGCACCGGAGGGTCTGTGGCGAACACTACGACAGCATCGAAACCGCCTTGGCGTCGCTTGACGCCCTGAACGCTGTCCCGGACGGAGAGCCCTACCGCTCATGCACCGACACCGACGACCACCACGCCACCATCCATCGCTTCTACCGCCTTCTGGAGAAGCACGGCTCGCCCAAGAACATTGAGTCCCTCTATCGAGACTTCGCCCTGCGCAACGGCTGGAAACTCCTCCCTGCTGAGGGCTCCGCTGACGAGCCAAGGTGCATGGTCAAGGAGGTCGAAGGCGCAGAGGTCAGCCTCGAAGTCGAGTTCAACCCGGAGTTGGAGGGCATCTACGGGGTGATTGCGTCCACCTGGCCCTGCTGAGGTGATCACGGCCAGGTCATCGACGCCGAAAAGGGATCATTGAGCTTTTCCAACCTGTCGCCGTAGCTCAGCGGGGTGACCTCCTTCGCGAGGAGGTAAGAAGCGCTATCGGGCAGGCCACCCTACGATCCCATCCAATCCGTCCCCTGCCGACCGGGCTCAGGACGTCCGAGGCGCGAGGACGAGAAAGGCCCCGTGATTCCCTCATGTGCTGGGTGGGACTTCGGGAGAAAGCATGGATTGCAGGTGTTCGCGCGCCTGCCGTATCTCTGGGGTGGCGTTCCATTTGAGGGATGCTCGGAGTATTTCGTGGACCCGTTTGTTGACTCTCGCCGAAGCGATGAATGGGAGTGATCGAGCCAGCTCATTCATTCGGTCGGCTACGAAAGACGGGTCGGAGGCTCTTAGAGCCGTTTGGATCTGCCGTCCCAGATATTGAGCCCTAAAGAGCGGCGACCACTGCCCGATCGCGCTGGCCGCTTCGTTGAGCAGTGTTCCGGCTTCCTGATATTCACGAAGGTGGCTCAGTCCTATACCGACATCGCCCGACAAGGCGGCTTCCCCGAAGGGGGAAAGTCCACCGACGTTGAGCGCGCGATTAAGCGCGTCTCGGGACGCTGCTCCCTGCTCGGGTATGAGTGCCAGAGAACGCCCAAGCCTCATGTTCAAGGAGGCTTGCTGACTGCTGGTGATGTCCGGGACCTGTAGTCCTCGCTGAGCGTAGGTGACTCCTCGGGCGTGATCGCCTCGGTAGAGACTGACCCGGCTCAGGCTGTCGTACGCGCGGGCCTGGCTCTTGAAGTCCTGAGCTCGCAGTGCGAGATCCAGCGCGATCCCGCCTGTCCGGTCGGCCTGGGCAAGTTTCCCGGCGTCATACAGAACGAGGGTGACCTGGTACATAAGCTCGGAAACCGCTTTTTGCAGCGGAGACGGCCGGCGCCAATGCGAAGCACCCCAAAGGGGCCGCGTAGCGGTTGGGGCCGGTGGTCGCAGCGGGCGCAACTTCCAAGCTGACCTGAGATGAATCGTGATCATTTTGGGCCGCTGCATATCCGGGACCCTTGAACGCGGGTGGTCGATGGGATGAGGCAAGACGGGGAATCAGTAGTTGCTATTCACGTCGCCATGGTCACCCGGTGGCAAGTCCCGACGAAGGAGGGGCGCGGCAGTTTCCTGAGTCAACCTAGGTGGGGTTCCTGCGTAGGTTGCTCCTGTTCAGGTGCGATTGAGCGGCCAGGTATTCCGGTGGCAAGGTGACCCGGACCGCAGCGAGCGTCAGCGAGTGAGGACCGGAAGCGCCGCGGCGTGCGCCACGAGGCGCTGTTTGACCGTGCGGAGGTGGAAGACCTTCGCCGACGACCTGTCGTAGCGGGTCGTGTGAAGTGGGAGGCAGCC